>NZ_JALKFY010000623.1:0-28368 GCF_023242985.1 Frankia sp. Mgl5
ACTATACACGAGCGATCCGCGGGGGTGTGGGGACCACCCCGACATATGCAATCCAGGCCTGGGCCGGCCCCGCCCCCCCCCCCCCCCCCCCCCCGGGGGGGGGCCCCCCCCCCGCCCTGTGGTGACGCCGCCAGAGCGGACCTGAGCTCAAGTCGTGTGGGTGTGACCGAGTCCGGTCAGCGGGCGCGGCGTGCGCTGAACGTCGCGGCGCTGTGGGTCGGTCGCGACCCGGACCGTTCCGCGGGCGACGGGCCGGCCTCGTGCTCGGGCGAGCCGGCACGAGCCGTGGCCACGGGCGGTCGAGACGCCGTGGACCGCCCGGCGCGGCGGCCGCGGCCGCCGTGGTTGCCGGCGGGGCGGCGTCCACGCCGTCTGCCCGTTCGAGGTGTCGCCTCGGTGCCGTGGTCTTCACCGACCGGCCGGCGCTGGGCTGGAGCGTTCCTGGTCTCCGCCTGTGCCGCGACCACGGGGCTGCTGAGCGACCGGGCGCCGGGGGCGAGCGTGGCGAGTATCGGATGAGCGGCGGAGGTGACCCGGGTGGTCGTCGGCCTGATGCCCGCGGCGCGGGCCAGTTGCGTGACCTCACGGATCTGCTCCGAGGTCGCCAGGGTGATGACGGTGCCGCTGTTTCCGGCACGCGCGGTGCGCCCGGAACGGTGCAGGTATGCCTTGTGGTCGGCCGGTGGGTCGGCGTGGATCACGAGTGCCACGTCGTCGACATGGATGCCGCGGGCGGCGATGTCCGTGGCGACCAGCGCCGAGGCCCGGCCGGTGTGGAAGTCGTCGAGGTTGCGGGTGCGGGCGTTCTGGCTCAGGTTGCCGTGCAGCTCGACCGCGCGCACGCCGGCGCGGTTGAGCTGGCGGGCCAGCGCCTTGGCGCCGTGCTTCGTGCGGGTGAACACGACCGCGCGGCCCGGGGCGCTGGACAGGTCGACGAGCACGGGAAGTCGGTGGTCCCGCTCGACATGCAGCAGATGGTGCGCCATCGTCCCCACCGGGGACTGGGCGGAGTCGGCCTCGTGCACCGCGGGCCTGCTGAGGTACTGGCGCACCAGGGTGTCGACGGCCTGGTCCAGGGTCGCCGAGAACAGCATGCGCTGCCCACCGGGCGCGGTCTGGCCGATCAGCCGGCGTACCGCGGGCAGGAACCCCAGATCGGCCATGTGGTCGGCCTCGTCCAGCACGACGATCTTCACCTGGGCCAGCGAGCAGCGCCCCCGGGCGAGGAGATCCTCCAGCCGGCCGGGGCAGGCCACGACGATGTCGACACCCCGCCGGATCGCGGCCACCTGCGGTTCCTGACCGACGCCGCCGAACACGGTGCACGAGGTGAGGCCGGCCGCGGCGGCCAGCGGCCGCAGCGCCGTGTCGATCTGCGCGGCGAGCTCGCGGGTGGGCGCCAGAATCAGCGCGCGCGGAGCCCCGGCCCGGGCCCGGGGCCCGCCGGACAGCCGCGCCACCACGGGCAGGAGGAACGCGAGCGTCTTGCCGGACCCCGTGCGGCCGCGGCCGAGGACGTCACGTCCGGCGAGCGAGTCCGGCAGCGTCGCCCGCTGGATGGGGGTGGGGGTCTCGATGGCGAGACGGGTGAGAACGTCGGTCAGGCGCGCGGGCACGCCGAGATCGGTGAACGAAGACAAGAAGAATCTCTATCTGTGCGGGTGTCCCGCCGACAACCGGGGATCCGAGGATCTCGGCCGGTTACACGCGGAGCGGAGGCCCGATGCTGAGAAGCCGGTGCTACGACGCGCGGACAACTCGCGGCAGGAGCTCGACGAGCTGATGGAGCAAGCATAGCGTCCGTGCGCCGCGGCGGTGCCCACAAGTGGTGACCACAAGTGCGGTGAGGTCGTCGGCGGGCAACGGGCCGTCGCCGGTGGCCGCGCCAGCGGTGGGCCCCACCCGGGGTGCGTCGCGCCTGGCGAAGCCCTACTGGGTGGCGGCGGCCGCCGACCCGCTCAGCGCGGCGCAGATGCCGCCGTCCACGAGGATGTCGACACCGGTCACGAAGCGGGCGCTGTCGGACAGCAGGAAGGCGACGACGTCGGCGACGTCCTCCGCCTGCCCGATGCGGCCGAGGGGAGTCTGCTCCACCAGGGTCTGCATGACGGTGTGGGTCTCGGCCTCCTGCCGGCCCTGCGGAGTGTCGATGATCCCGGGGGAGAGGGAGCAGACGCGCCCGCCGAGCGGACCGACCCGCACCGCCTCCTGGCGGGCGAAACGCTGCACCCCACGCTTGGCCCACGAGTAGGCCATGCCGGGGTCCTCGACGAGGGGCCCGAGGGCCTCGTGCAGGCGGTCGAGGAAGTCCTCGGCGAGCGGGTCGTCCAGCACGGCGTCGGCGGCCGGATCGGCCTCGCTGATCTGCAGGTACGGCGCCATGGAGGCGAAGCACACCAGCGCCGTCCCGGCGGTGGTGAGCGGGCGCAGGGCCGCCGCGAGCAGCGCCGTCCCGACGAGGTCGACGGCGAAGATGCGGCGCCAGTCGGCCATGGTCGGTGAGATGCCCGCGGCGTGTGCGACGGCGCGCAGCGTGCCGAGCTCGCCGGCCCGTGCCGCGAGCCGGTCCAGTCCCTCCCGGTCGGTGACGTCGAGGACGAACGCCTCGACGGTGGTCGTGCTCGCCGGCCACCGCTTCGCCAGCGCCGTCACCGACTCGTCCCGGTCGACGAGCAGCAACGCGTCGACCGTGCCGTCGAGGCGCTGCGCGCAGGCCAGGCCCATGCCGCGACCGGCACCGGTCACGATGCCCACCGTCCCGGCGGTCCGGGTGCCATTCCTGGTCAAGGCTCCTCCACTTCCCTGTGTGGCGTGATCGCTCGAAGCGTGGGGCGAGGACCGCCGACGGCGGGGCGCCGGCCGGGTGCTCCCGGACCGGGCCCGCGCACGTCGGCGGGCGGCCTACACGCTGAGCGTGCGGATCGGATCGCTGCCGTCCCAGTCCTGCGCGGCCTGGCGGACCAGCGTGGCGATGCCGTCCGTGGCGGCCGTGACTTCCATGATCTCGACGATGGTCGCGGGCCCGGCCGGCGGCTCGACATAGGCGTAGCGAGCCGCGCCATCGCCGTCACCGGACCACACGACGGGCCATCCAGCGGCCTCCACGGACCGCATGGTGGCGTCGAAGTCATCGGTCCACCAGGCCAGCTGGTGGAATCCCTCGTGCCCCGCGTGCAGGAACTCGGTGTAGATGCTCGGGGTGTCGTCCTCCTGGCAGATCAGTTCGACCTGCAGGTCACCGGTGTTGCTGAAGGCGATGGACAGCGGGGCCGAGCAGGACCGGCCCCGGTAGAGGCCGGTCTGCGTCTGTCCGCGCAGGACGTACCAGGGGCCTACTCCCAGCTCCAGCCAGCTGCGCACGGCCTGATCGATGTCGCGGACGATGTAGCCGATCTGGCGGGCGGGGCCCGGCAGGACGGCCGGCCGGGCGGCCACCTCCGAGGTCGGGGTCATCGGTGCTCCTCTGCGTAGACGGACGTGCGGGACGGGCCCGCGGAACCGGGGACCGGTGGCCGGTCCGCGGGACTGCGGACCGGCGACGGGCCGTTCCCGGTGCGCCGGGGGGACCGGGCGTGCCGTCTCATGGCTCCAGCACGACCCGGATGGCGCCCGACTTCCGGTCGCTCGCCACCCGGAACGCCTCCTCGGCCTCCTCGAGCGGGAAGCGGTGGGTGATGAGGGTGCGGGCGATCTCGGGGTCCTCGGCGAGCATGGCCGCGGCGTCATCCATCTCGCGGCCGCCGCCGTGGCGGCAGTAGCCGAGGGAGGACAACAGGCGGCCCTCGCGGAGGAAGACACTGAGCCAGTCGACCTCGATGGTGCCCATGTAGACCCCGATGGCGACGACGGTGCCGCCGGGCGCCAGCAGCTCCACCGCGCGGGCGAGGCTGGCCGGGCTTCCCGCCGCCTCGATGATGACGTCGTACTCGCCCTTGGGCGGGCCGCTGGCGCCGAGGCGCTCGGCGGCCTCGATCTGGTGCGGATAGCGCGCCTCGATGGCGATGTCGGTGATGCCCTGCCGGCGGGCGGCGGCGACGGCGAGCAGGCCCAGCGCGCCCGCGCCGACGACGGCGACCCGGGCTCCGGGGGCGGCGCCGGAGATCCGGACGCCGTGCCAGGACACCGACGCCGGCTCGACGATGGAGGCGTCGCGCACGTCGAGGCCGGCCGGCAGCGGGACTAATCGGGCCGTGGGCACGCGGAACTGCTCGGCCATGCCGCCGTCGGCACTGAAGCCGAGCGCCCGCTCGCCGTGGGTGGGACAGCGATTGTAGTTGCCGTTCAGGCACTGCTCGCATTCCATGCAGCCGAAGAGCGCCTCGACGATGTAGGCGCTGCCGTCCGCGCGCACGCCCGCCAGCTCGTGGCCGAGGATGTGGCGGCTGCCCTGGCTGATGTAGATCAGGTCGGAGCTGCAGATGCTCGCCGAGCGGACCTGCAGGATCTCGCCGGTGCCGGGCGGCTCGTCGAGGTCGACGAGCTGCACGCCGCCTTCGGCTGCACGTACGGCTTTCATGAACGCTCCTTCGCGGGTTGCGGGACGGCGGGGCCGGTCGTGCTGCCGGCCAGGGCTGCCGGTGACCCGGAGTGCCCGGCCGGCGTGTCACTGATCCCGAGGTAGGACTGCACCAGCAGGTCCGCGTCGACATCGGCGGTCCGCTGCGCCCAGGCCACCCGGCCGACGGCCATGAAGGCGATGGTGTCGGCGAGCGCGACCACGTCGTGGGCCTTCTCCTCGACCAGCAGGATCGCGGTCCCGGTGGCCCGCAGTTCCTCCAGGGCGGCGTAGACCTCGGCGACGATGAGGGGGGCCAGGCCGAGCGAGGGCTCGTCCACGATCAGGAGGGCGGGGGGCTTCACCAGCGCCGGCGCCAGGGCCAGCATCTGCTGCTCGCCGCCGGACAGGGATCCGGCGAGCTGGCCGCGGCGGCGGCCGAGCACCGCGAAACGGCGGTAGGCGGCGTCCCGGTCATCGGCGGACGGGAGCCACAGGGAGAGGTTCTCGTCCACGGTCAGGGCGGGGAAGATGCCGCGGCCCTCGGGGATGAGGAAGGCGCCGTGCCGGACCCTGCGGTGCGGTGGCAGCCCGGTGACGTCCTGGCCGCCGAGCCGCACGGTGCCCTGCGTCACCGGGACACCGCCGGTGACCACCCCGCAGATCGTCGACTTGCCGGCCCCGTTGGCCCCGATGAGGGCGAGCACCTCGCCGGCCCGCAGCGTCAGGCTGACCCCGTGCAGCACCTCCACGGCGCCGTAGGCGGCGTGCACGTCACGCAGCTCGAGCACGGTCGAGGCACCGTCCGAGGCCTCGGTGTCCGGCGCGCTGACCGGGGTCACGCTGTTCGGGGTGGTGCTGACCGGGGTGGTGCTGACCGGGGTCGCCGCCGTGGCGGCGGCCTCCCGGCGCAGCGCCCGCTGCTCCCGCCTGCGGCGACGCTCGAACCGCTGCTGCGCGGTGAGCGCGAGGATGCCGTCGGAGTTCTGCGCCAGGTTGATCGCGGCCAGGCCGGAGAGCACCTGCGGCAGGTAGGACGTCTCCGCGACGTGGCTGAGGATCTCGGGACTGACGGCGGCGCTCAGCCCGGCGATCACGGCCGCGGCCGGCCGGCGCACCCCGAACAGCACGACCGTGGCGAGCCAGAACAGGCCCGTCTCGACCGGATAGTCGAGGTGGGTGATGCGCCCGGACGAACTCGCGAGCAGCACACCGCCGAATCCGGCGATGGCCGCGGACAGGGCGAACACCGCGGTCTTGGTGCGGCCCGCCGAGATGCCGATGGTCACCGCGCCCGGCTCGGTGGAGCGCAGCGCGGCCATCGCCCGGCCGGAGCTCGACCGGATCAGGTTGCTGACCAGGAGAAGGGCGAGACCCAGCACGACCGACAGGAAAATGATCATTGAGCGAGGGTCGGCGAGGTCCACCGGCCCGAGGGCGGGCGGGCTGAGCACCCACCCACCGAAGTCGTTCCGGCTCACGCCGCTGAGCTGGAAGAACAGGTTCTGGCAGAGGTACGCCAGGGCCAGGGTCGCCAGCGCCAGGGGCAGCCCGCCGAGCCGCCGGGCGGGCAGCGACACCAGCACGCCCATCGCGGTGGCGACCGCGGTGCCGAGGAGCAGCGCGACCGCGAACGGCCAGTGGTGGCTGACCGCCCAGCCGGCCGTGATGCCGGCGGCGGTCACGAACGCGGCCTGCGCGAGGCTGACCATCCCGCCGACTCCGGTCACGACCGTGAAGGAGAGCAGCACCAGCGACAGCGCCAGTCCGCGGATGATGAGTGACTGCCAGTACTCGTCCGCCACGAACAGCGCGAAGACGAGGACGACGACGCTCCACACCGTCCACGCGATGACCTTGCGCCGCTTCGACTCCGTCCCGTAGGACGGCGGCGGCGGGTCGTCGTCGGCGTGCGCGCCGGCCCGCCGGCTGCGGTCCACGGCGAACACGAACAGCAGCCCGAGCAGCAGGATGAACGGCACCGACGTGCTGAACCCGGAGATGTTCTGGGCGAAGTCCGCGTAGCCGACGATGAGGTTCTGCAGGACGCCGATCAGCAGGCCGCCGGCGAGCGCGAGGGGCATCGAACGGAACCGGGCGAACACGACGGCCGGCGTCGAGATCAGCACGACCGTGGTGAACACCGGGGTGTTGAGCGTGAAGATCGGGGCGACCAGCACACCGGCGAGCCCGGCGAGGAAGCTGCCCAGCATCCACGACACGGCGGAGGTCCGGTCGGGATCGATGCCGCGCAGGGCGGCCAGGCTCCGCCGGTCCACCACGGCCCGCATCTGGAGCCCGAGCCGGGTGCGCTGCAGCAGGACCCACAGACCGACGGCCGTGAGCACCGCGGCGCCGAAGACGGCGATCTGGTTGCTGTCCAGCAGCACCCCGCCGAGCGTCCACGTCTTCTTCGGGGTCGGCCCCAGGCCGGGGATCAGGAACAGATCCTCGATGCCGGCGATGTCCAGGTGGAACCACAGGTTCAGCCGGCTGGAGATGAACAGGCAGAGCCCGGGCACCGCGATCAGCAGCCCGATCGGTACCACGATCTTCACGGCCACCGGGGCGTGCGCGAGCCGCCGGTAGACCAGCCTGTCCAGTAACAGGCCCAGCAGCGGCGCGAAGACAAGAATGGAAATGATCGCCGCGGGGACGACCGGCACGCCGGCGGTGACATTGAGTTGTACGAACAGATAGGCGGTGGCGAAGGCGACCGCACCGTGCGCGAAGTTGAAGATGCCCGACGTCTGATAGGTCAAGACCACGCCGGCCGCCAGGATGGCGTAGAGACCGCCGGCGACGGCGCCGCCGACGATGAGGTTGAGGAACTCCTCCATTGTGTGGCCCTTCGATGGAGATCCGGTCTGGCGGTCAGCCCAGGTAGGCCGCTCGGACGGCGGGGTGGGCCTGAATCTCGTCCGGTGTGCCCTCGGCCAGGACGGAGCCGAGGTTCAGCACCACGACCCGGTCCGACTGGCCCATGACGAAGCCGACGTCGTGCTCGACGAGGACGACCGCCACGCCGGTCGTCCGCAGACGCTGGATCTGCTCGCCGAAGAGCTCCGTCTCGTGCGCGGACAGCCCCGACGTCGGCTCGTCGAGCAGCAGCAGCCGGGGTCGGTCGGCGATCGCCCGCGCCAGCTCCACCAGGCGGGCCTGGCCGATCGGCAGCGCACCGGCGGGCTTGTGTCGCAGGTCGGCCAGCCCGCAGGCGGCGAGCACCGACAGCGCGTGCTCCCGCCGCTCGGCCTCGCGCCGCCGCCGCCCGGGCGCGGCGAACAGGTCGGCGAGCAGCCCGCCCCCACCGCCGCGCCATTCCATGGCGGTCAGGACGTTGTCCTCCACCGAGAGGCGGCTGTACAGCTGCGCGCGTTGGAAGGTGCGACGCACGCCGGAACGCGCGCGACGTTCCGGGAGCTGCCGGGTGACGTCCACTCCGTCGAGGAACACGGCGCCCGACGTGGGCGGCGTCAGGCCCGAGATGATGTCGAACAGGGTGGTCTTGCCGGCGCCGTTCGGGCCGATGAAGCCACAGACCTCGCCGGGGTCCACCCGCAGGGACACATCACTGATGGCGGTAAGACCGCCGTAGCGCTTGGTGACGTGGCGGACCTCCAGTGCCGGTTCCGGGGTCACCCCGGCGACGCTGCTGTCGGTGCTGGTCGCAACCACACCCACTCCTTTCCGCCCCTGCGGGCCCGTAACGGTCCAGGAAGCGGGGGACAGACGGCCCCCGTGCGGACTGGGACTCCCTCCGCGGGCGGAGGGATTTGGTTCCGCCCTCCGCCCGCTTCGCACGGGTGCCGGTCTAGTTGGTGTAGGGGTTGTTGCAGACGAGCGGAACGGCGAGCGAGTAGTGGCCGTCCTTCAACTGGGTGGAGGCACTGCAGGGAGCGCCGTAGAAATGATTCTCCGGCCACGTCGACTGAGCGATGAAGATGCCGTCACCGTAGTGGTAGTCCGGGCTGTTCATTGTGCTCAGGAACTTGTCGACGGTGAGATCCTTGCCGGTCGCCTTGAGACCGGAGATCAGCATGTCGGCGGAGATCCACCCCATCGCCGAGGTCAGGGACAGCTTGGCGCCCTTGCCGTACTTGTTGATGTCGTCGGTCATCTGGCGCACCGTCGGGTTGGCGGTCTCCTCGAACGGCAGCCACTGGACGGCCGTGTAGGTCTTGTTCAGCGCCTCCAGGCCGGTCAGCCGCGGGTCGTAGCCCACCGAGCTGGTCTGGATGCCCTGGTAGCCGGCGGCGGTCAGCGTCTGGGCCAGCGCGGTCACGTTCACGAAGTCGGTGACGTGGTAGATGAGCGCCGGCGGCTTGCCGTGGTTGGCGGTCATGATCTGCCGGACCAGGGAGGACGGGTCCGAGGGCGGCTGCCCGTACTGCAGGGTGGTGTTCGTCATGACGACGTCCAGCCCGGCCCGTTCCAGGGCGTCCTTGGTGTCGGCGACGCCCTGCTTGGCCGAGGCGTTGTCGACGCCGAGCAGGACGACACTCTTGTCCGAACTCTTGGACAGCAGCTCGACGTACGGGCCGACCTGGATCGAGTTGAACTTGTCCGGCAGCAGGCAGCCGGTGAAGCCGAAGGTGTTCGCCCGGCCGCAGAACCCGCTGTTGAACGACCAGCCGAACGCCGGCACCACGTTCTCGCACAGCGCGTCGACGTAGCCCGCCATCGTGGTCGTCACCGGGGCCGCGGCGAAGACCTTCTCGTTCTCGGCCAGCTTCTTCCCGGCGTCGGCGTTCTGCTGGGCGTTCTGCGCGTCGTCGACCATGCCGGTGTAGTCGATCGTGCGGCCGAACACGCCGCCCGCGGCGTTCTCCCGGGCGAACCGGGCCTGGGCGCCGAGGTCCGCCTCCTGGTAGGTGGAGGTGCCGCCGCCGCTGAGGGTGCCGATCCCGCCGACCTTGATGCTGGTGGGGGTGATCCCCCGGGTCGGGTCGGGCGAGGGGCCGGAGCAGGGCAGGCTGCCCGATACCGGGAGGGTCTTCCAGGTGGCGGGCTGCGTCGCGGAGGAGCGCGAGAGTGTCGCCGTCGTCCCGGCGTCCGTGCCTGGTGCCGCCGCGCTGGTGTCGCCGCCGTCCCCGCCGCTCCCGCAGGCGGCCACCAGGGCGAGCGCCGCCGCCAGCACGGGTAAGAGGCCTTTCCTCGGATTCATTTCTTGGACGACCTTCCTCTGGGTAGTCGCTGCGCGGGCGGCCCGGCCGTCGCGGCGCTTTCCGCGACGACGGCCTCTTCGGCGCAGCCGAAATCCGCGGCGCGCCGGACCGCGCCTGCGAAAGCGAAGTTGAACGAGCGGCTGATACTGCCCGCCGGTCGGTTGGAATGCCGGTGACGCCAAATAGAACGCAGTGCGGAGAAGTGTCCCGTGGCGGCGACCGGGAATACGGCCGCCGACGGTCTGCGGTGGCTGAAGTGGCCGCGACAGGTCGGCTGCGGTCCAGTACGCGGCAGTTCCACCTGCCGGCGTCAGCCGGCAGGCGAACAATTACTGGACCGCGCCGGCGCGACTGCCTGTCGGTTCGGCCGGAACGTGTGGGAAGGCTTACATTTTCCGATCCGGAAGTCAAGAGGCCGGTGGTTGTGACTCTGGGCGGCCGATCAGTCGCCTTGCGCAGGTGTGTGCGTGGCCGGTCTCCGCCTGTCGCCCGCCTTGTCGGCTTCCCCCAGAAATGCCGCTTTCGGTTGGTTATTTCGTGCATTCCCGTCCCCAGTCGAGGAGGGGGTACCGGAGATGTGCCGGCTGCCCGCCTGTCGCGGATCGCCTCCGGGGCCGCTGTCCTCGTCCGGGGCAGCCGTCCTCGTCCGGGGAGGGCGGGTCCGGTGGCCTGTGTCCGCGTGCGACGGTGTGCGACCGCGTGCCGGTGCGAGGTTGATCGATCGGCGGCCCCGTGGCCCGGTCCGTCCATCCCGCCCGCGGCCCGTCCGTCGGCAGGGCTTGCTGTTCCACGCCTGGTAGGCGGGCTGGTTGCCATCGGTCGACCGCCTGCGACCGTTCGGAAGGTGCTTGCTGTCGGCCCGGAGAGCGTCTACATTATCGTCAACTTTCCAGACATGATCGTCGATTTTTTTTCAGGATCATGTCAGTTTTGGTGCAACGGGCTCGTCGGCAGGCCGGCGAGGGGCACCGGCCCGACGACCGCGCGCAGCGGCGGCAGACCGGGACCCCGTGAACAGGTGAGCGGTGATGGAGATGCCGAAGGTGAGCGGGTGCCGCCGGGCGCCGACCGAAGCCCGCCCGCACACCCTGGCCCGAGGCGGATGCGGGCGTGGGGTTCGACTACGTCGCCGGACCTGGCACTCGCAGTGCACCAACCCGATGGCCCTGGAGGAGTACCGATGACAGCAGTTCCCCAGCCGAAGCCGGCGGCGGAACCGGTCTGGAGCTCCGGCGCCGACAGTCAGCTCAGGACACAGCGCTGGGACGACGACCTGCCGCGCTCACGCCGTGGGGCCGAGACAAGGGCCCGACTGGTGGAGGCCGCGAAGACCGTCTTCGAGGAGAAGGGCTTCCATGACGCGCGGGTCTCCGACATCGGCGAGCGTGCCGGCCTGACCCACAGCGCCTTCTACCACTACTTCGACTCGAAGGAGGACATCCTCCGGGAGGTGGTCACCGCCATAGATCATGCTCTCAATTCGGGGATGGACGTCATCCTTGATCCTTCTTCCACCGCCACACCGCGGGAGCGCCTCACGAAGGCGATCCGGATCCGTTTCGAGGCACACCGCGAGGAAGCGCGGATCATGAACGTCATCGAGCAGGTGGCGCGGTACAACGAGCCGATCAACGCGCTCTGGAGCGAGCTCTACCAGCGGCACTGCGAGGAGATGGCCCACTCGATCACGCAGCTCCAGCGGCGCGGCCTGGCGGACGCGACCCTGGACCCGGTCATCGCGACCGACGCACTCGCCACGATGACACTGCGGTTCGCCGAACAGTCACTCATGCAGGACGGCTCCAGATACGACTTCGATGTCGCCGTCGACCAGATCACCAAGATCTTCATCAATGCTCTGCAACTTCGTGACCCCAAGAAGCGCCGCCGGCGCGACGACAGCGGCTAGTACGCCCTGTCCCGGCGCGACCGGCGTCCCGGCTGATCAGCGGACTCCAACCAACGACACCAGCGGGGGACCGTTCCCGCGATCCGATGTCGACACCGCACGCGACTCGGTGTCGAGACCAGATCACCCGCTCTCCCCGCACCACCAGACGGCACCCGCCTCGCGTCCCCGGGCGGATACGGACCACAACCCACCCGCGACGTCACGCCCGCGCAGATATCTCCTCGGGCGGCGTCGCCGAGAACCTGACGTGGCGGTCTGACCAGGCGTGAGCGCTGCTCCCGGTGGCGGACGGAACGTCGTCCAGCTCCTGTTGTGAAGAGTGTGGGAGAGGCGGGGCGCGGGATGCGGACTCCACCGTCACGCCGACCACCCACCACCACCTACCGGCGTACTTCCGCTACACCAGGGCGTACTTCTGCCTGCGGGCGAGAGGAGATCACCGTGACCGCGGTGACCGATGTCAGGTCCGAGTCCAGGATGCTTGTGGACGGCGAGCTCGTCGAAGCCGACTCCGGCAGGCGGTTCGACAACATCAACCCCGCGACCGAGCAGTTATTAGGCCAGGTGGCGGACGCCTCCACGGTGGAGATGCGGCGGGCGATCACGGCCGCCCGCCGCGCGTTCGACACAACCGACTGGTCGACGAACCACGCCTTCCGCAAGCGTTGCCTCGAACAGTTGCAGGACGCGCTGGAAAGCGAACGGGAGGAGCTGCGCGAGGAGCTCATCCTCGAAGTCGGCTGCCCACGGATGGTGACCAGCGGCCCGCAGCTCGACGACCCGTTGGAGAGCGCGCTTCGTTACCCGGCGAAGCTGATCGACGAGTTCCCCTGGGAGTCGGATCTCCCGGACGGCATGGCGATGGGCGTGCTCAACCGGCGGCGGGTCCGCAAGGAGCCGGCCGGTGTGGTCGGCGCCATCGTGCCGTGGAACTTTCCCTTCGAGGTGGCCCTCAACAAGCTCGGCCAGATCCTCGCCACCGGGAACACGGTGGTGCTCAAGCCCGCTCCGGACACGCCGTGGAACGCCACCCGCATCGGTCGGCTGGTGGCCGAGCGCACGGACATCCCGCCCGGCGTGGTCAATGTCGTCACCTCCTCGGACCACCTGGTGGGCGAGGAGCTGACGCTCTCCCCGCAGGTCGACCTCATCTCCTTCACCGGATCGACCACCGTCGGGCAGCGCATCATGGCCAAGGGCGCCGCGACGATGAAGCGGGTCTTCCTGGAGCTCGGGGGCAAGTCCGCGACGATCGTCCTCGACGACGCGGATCTCCCGAGCGCGCTCATGGCCGGCCTGGGGGTGTGTTACCACGCCGGTCAGGGCTGCGCCGTCCAGACCCGGATGCTGTTGCCGCGGTCGCGCTATGCCGAGGGCGTCGAGGTGCTGAAGGCCGCCTTCGTGGCAGTGCCCTACGGCGATCCGCAGCGCCCGGACGTGATGATGGGCCCGCTGATCTCGGCCAAGCAGCGTGCTCGCGTGCTCGGCTACATCGAGAAGGGGGTGGCGGAGGGCGCCACGCTCGCTCTCGGTGGCGGTCAGCCCAAGCACCTGCCCACCGGCTGGTACGTCGAGCCCACCTTGTTCACCGATGTGGACAACTCGATGACGATCGCCCGGGAAGAGATCTTCGGGCCGGTTCTCGTGGTGATCCCGTTCGACGATGACGACGATGCCGTCCGGATCGCCAACGAGAGTGTGTACGGACTCAGCGGCGGTGTCTTCTCCGGATCCCTGGAACGGTCACTCGCTGTGGCCCGCCGGGTGCGCACCGGGGGAATGTGCGTCAACGGCGGCACGCCCTACGGCGCCGATCTGCCCTTCGGGGGCTACAAGCACAGCGGGATCGGCCGGCAGAACGGCACGCTGGGATTCGAGCAGTACCTGGAGACCAAGTCCCTCGCCTGGCCGAAGGCCTAGTCGCGGCCCGCGGATCCCGCGGGTGCCGGTGCTGCTGGTGGAGTCATGACGCCGCCACCACCGGCACCCGCCGGCGGCGACGGTGACCGCCGCACTCTCCTTTCCCGCTTCGGTACGCGACCTGCGGCCCACCGGCACGCTCGGCAGGGCCGGAACCGCACGGTCCGCCGCCGGCGGCGTGCCCGGACGGACACGTGACGACGACCCCCGCGGATGACGCCGAGGCGCGAGGCATTTATGAAAGCCGTATGTCCCAGTGAAGGAGCAACCGTGTCACTCGCCAGCCATTTAGGTGACGTCTACTATGACCCTTACGACTTCCAGATCGACGCCGACCCCTACCCGGTGTGGCGGCGGCTGCGCGACGAGGCGCCGCTCTACTACAACGAGAAGCACGACTTCTACGCGCTGAGTCGCTTCGAGGACGTCGAGCGCGCCCTGAGCGAATGGGGCACCTTCCTGTCCGGGCGGGGCACTCTCCTGGAGATCATCAAGGCGAACGTCCCCATACCCCCCGGGAACATCCTCTTCGAGGATCCTCCTGTGCACCACGCCCACCGCGGTGTCATGGCCCGCGTGTTCACGCCGAAGAAGATGAACGCCCTCGAGTCGAAGGTCCGCGAGTTCTGCGGGCGTTCCCTCGACCCGTTTGTCGGCACCGCTGGATTCGATTTCATCGGAGACCTCGGTACGCACATGGCGATGCGCACGATCGGCTATCTTCTGGGTATTCCGGAGGAGGATCAGGAGGCGATCAGAAGCCTCTTCGACGACAATCTCCGCATCGAGGACCCGGACAACCCGACGCCACCCGACATCGGCATCGACGGCGCGTTCAGCGACTACGTCGACTGGCGGGCCGAACATCCCTCGGACGACCTCATGACGGAACTCATGAACGCGGAGTTCGAGGACGAGACCGGGACCGTCCGCACGCTGACCCGGGATGAGGTGATCGCCTACATCAACCTGCTGGCCGGGGCCGGGAACGAGACGACGGCACGGCTCGTCGGTTGGGCCGGGAAGCTCCTCGGTGAACACGCGGACCAGCGCCACGAACTCGCCGCGGATCGATCGCTGATTCCCAACGCGGTCGAGGAGGTGCTGCGGTACGAAGCGCCCTCCCCGGTACAGGCGCGGTACATCGAACGCGATGTGGAACAGCACGGCCGGACGATACCCGCGGGCAGCATCGTTCTTCTTCTCAACGGTTCGGCCAACCGGGACGAGCGCCGTTTCCCCGATCCCGACCGTTTCGACATCCACCGCTCCGTGGGTCGCCATCTCGGTTTCGGCTACGGCATCCACCACTGCCTCGGTGCCGCACTGGCCCGCCTCGAGGGCCGGGTGGCGCTGGACGAGGTGCTCCAGCGCTTCCCCGACTGGGAGGTCGACTGGGACAACGCGGTCCAGGCCCGCACCTCGACCGTGCGGGGCTGGGAGAAGATGCCCGTCCGCATCGGCTGACCGGCCGTCCCGGCATCAGTGTTTCGTACCGTTCCGCCGCAGCCCCAGGGGAGAGGGAAAATGCAGCAGTCGGACATGATCCTGATCAGCATTGACGACCATTCGATCGAGCCCCCGGACATGTACAAGCGGCATGTTCCGGCGAAGTGGCTGGACCAGGCTCCGAAGGTCGTGCGCGGTTCGGAGGGCGCGGATCTCTGGGTGTTCCAGGGGCAGGCGACCGCGACGCCGTTCGGCATGGCGGCGACCGTTGGCTGGCCCCGGGAGGAGTGGGGATTCCATCCCGGCTCGATGTCCGAGATGCGGCCGGGCTGTTTCGACGTCCACGAGCGCGTCCGTGACATGAACGTCAACGGCGTGCTGGCCTCGATGTGCTTCCCGACGATGGCCGGCTTCAACGCCCGGACCTTCAGCGAGGCCGGCGACAAGCAGATTTCCTACATCATGCTCCAGGCGTACAACGACTGGCACATCGACGAGTGGTGCGCCACCTACCCCGGCCGGTTCATCCCGCTGGGAATCGTCCCCATGTGGGACGTCGACCTGGCGGTCGCGGAGGTCCGGAGAATCGCCCGGAAGGGGTGCCGCGCGATCAGTTTCCTGGAGGCGCCGCACGGGCAGGGCTGGCCGAGCTTCCTGTCGGGCTACTGGGATCCGATGCTGAAGGCACTCGTTGACGAGGACATGGTGCTCTGCCTGCACATCGGCGGCGCCTGGGACATCGTGCAGCTGGCTCCCGAGGCGCCAGTCGACCATTCCATCGTGATACCGTCGCAGCTGACGATGCTCACCGCGCAGGACCTGCTGTTCGGTCCCACGCTGCGTCGGTTCCCGAAGCTGCGGGTCGCCCTCTCCGAGGGCGGCATCGGCTGGATCCCGTTCTATCTCGACCGTATCGACCGTCATTTCCAGAACCAGACCTGGATCGACGGCGACTTCGGTGGGAAGCTTCCCTCGGAGGTCTTCCGCGAGCACTTCCTGGCGTGTTTCATCACCGACCCCGCCGGCCTCAAGATGCGGCACGACATCGGCGTCGAGGTGATCGCCTGGGAGTGCGACTACCCGCACACCGACACGACCTGGCCGGAGTCGCCGGAGTTCGTGTGGAACGAGCTGCAGAACGCCGGCGTCCCGGATGACGAGATTCACAAGATCACCTGGGAGAACAGTGCCCGCTTCTTCAACTGGGACCCGTTCAGTCACGTCCCGAAGGAGCAGGCGACGGTGGGGGCGCTGCGCGCGCAGGCCACCGACGTGGACGTGACGCGGATGTCGCGGGCGGAGTGGCGCAAGCGCAACGAGGCCGCCGGAGTGGGCCGGGTGGAGGCCGACGGGCTGCAGGACGTGGGCGGGGTTCGATGACCGGTGTCATGGCGGGCGTCCGCGTCCTCGAGGTCGCCGAGCACACCTTCGTGCCGGCGGCCTCGGCCCTGCTGGCCGACTGGGGCGCGGAGGTCATCAAGATCGAGCATGTCGAGCGCGGCGACGCCATGCGCGGGCTCGCCTCGGCCGGGGTGGCTGCCGTGCCGGCGGACGTCCACGTGCTGCTGGAGCACTCCAACCGCGGGAAGCGCAGCCTGGGCCTCGACCTGACCTCCGCCGAGGGTCGCGATCTGCTCTACCGGCTGGCCGCGACGTCCGACGTGTTCCTCACCAACAAGCTGCCGAAGGTGCGGGCGAAGCTGAAGATCGACGTCGAGTCGATCCGCGAGCACAACCCGCGCATCATCTACGTGCGCGGCACCGGCCAGGGCGAGCGTGGCCCCGACGCCGACCGGGGGTCCTACGACTCGCTCGCGTTCTGGGCCCGCGCCGGGATCGCGTCGGGCCTGACCCGTCCGGAGTACGGGCACGTGCCGAGCCCGCCGGCCCCGGGCTTCGGGGACTCGATCGGCGCGATGACGATCGCCGGCGGCATCATGGGCGCTCTGTTCCACCGGGAGCGGACCGGTGTCGCCAGCATCGTGGACGTGTCCCTGCTCGGCACCGGCCTGTGGGCCATGGGCCAGGCGCTCGGGCTCTCGCTGGTGCTGAACATGCCGTGGGAGCCGCTGCCGCTGAACGCGATGGCCAACCCGCTCGTCGGCAACTACCTCACCAAGGACGGGCGCTGGCTGGCGTTCTCCTGCCTGCAGGCGGGCCGGTACTGGCCGCCGATGTGCGAGGTGATCGGGCGCCCGGAGCTGGCGGTCGACCCCCGGTTCGCCGACCACACGGCGCTGCGGGACAACAGCACCGAGGCGATCGCCCTGCTGCGCGAGGCCTTCGCGGAGCGCACGCTCGAGGAGTGGCGGTCGCGGCTGGCCGACTTCGTCGGCCAGTGGGCGGTCGTGCAGGACACGCAGGAGGTCGCGGTCGACCCCCAGTCCGTCGCGAACGGCTACATCCAGGACCTCGAGACGGCGGCCGGCGTGCCGTTCCAGCTGGCCGCCGCGCCGGTGCAGTTCGACGAGCGGCCGCCGGCCACCCGCCGGGCGCCGCAGTTCAACGAGCACGGTGACGAGATCCTCGCGGAGCTCGGGCTCGACTGGGACACGGTCGTGGACCTCAAGGTCCGCGGCGTCGTCGCGTAGCGACCACCCGGGCCGTCCGCGCACCGACCATCCGACTGAGTAACTAGGAGAGACTGACATGACCTTGTTCGACGCCTTCCGGTACGACGGGAAGCGGGTCCTCGTCGTCGGCGGCGCGACCGGCATGGGTGCGGCCACCGCCGAATTAGCGCAGAGCGCCGGCGCCGAGGTCGTGGTCATGGACTACGCCGAGGTCACGCTGCCGGGCGCCAAGTCCATCCACGTCAACCTGGCGGACGCGGCGTCGATCGACGCGGCCGTCGAGCAGGTCGGCGGGCCGGTCCACGCGCTGTTCTCCGCCGCCGGTGTCGCCGACGGCACGGCCGGCATCGAGCGGATCAACTTCATCGGCCACCGGTACCTGATCGACCGGCTGCTGGCCGGGGGACTGCTGCCCCGCGGCTCGGCCATCGGCTTCATCTCGTCGGCGGCCGGCCTCGGCTGGGAGGGCAACCTCCCGCTGCTCAACGAGTTCCTCGACATCACCGGCTTCGACGCGGCGACACAGTGGGTCCACGAGCATGGCAAGGCCGACTACATGTGGAGCAAGCAGGCGGTCTGCGCCTACGTGGCTCGCGAGTCGTTCGCGCTGCAGAAGCAGGGCATCCGCGTCAACGCCATCTGCCCCGGGCCCACCGACACCCCCCTGGCGCAGGCCAACAAGGAGATGTGGCTCGGCTTCGGCGCCGACTACCGGGCCGAGATCGGCATCGAGGCGGCGACCTCGCTCGAGCAGGCCTACCCGCTGCTGTTCCTCTGCAGCGACGCCGCCGCGGCGGTCAGCGGGATCACCGTCATCACTGACGCGGGCTACTGCAGCGCCGGCATCACGGGGTCGTACCCGCCCGCGGAGCAGAACGTGCGCTTCTTCTTCGGCCGGTAGGACCGACCGGCCCCGGCGGTGCCGCCAGCGACCTGGAGGAAAACCCGACATGCTGTTGGAACTGAGCTCCGACCAGGAGATCTTTCGGGATACCACCGCGAGATTCCTGACCAGTCGGGTGCCGATCAGCGAGGTCCGGAGTCTCCGGAACCACCCCGCCGGCTTCGATCCCGACTACTGGCGCGAGGGCGCCGAGCTCGGGTGGACGTCGCTGCTGGTCAGCGAGGAACACGGCGGAGGCTCGGTCAGCGGCGGGGGGCTGGTGGACCTCACCACGATCGCCCATGAGTTCGGCGTGCACGCGGCGCCGGGACCGCTGGTCCCGACCAACGTGGTCGCCGGGACGCTGAGCACCTTCGGTGGCGAGGCGCACCGTCCCGTCCTCGAGTCGCTGCTGGCCGGCACGTCGGTCGCGGCGTGGTGCTTCGGCCCGGCCGTCGACACCGACGGCCGCGGCCCCGCGGGCCCGCGCTGCCGGATCGCCGACGGCGAGGTCGTCCTCGACGGCGTCCAGCGTCCCGTCGAGGCGGCGGGCCAGGCGCACCACATCCTGGTCACGGCCCGGGCCGAGGGTGGGCTCACGCAGATCCTCGTCCCGACCGACACCGCCGGGGTGTCGATCGAGCCGATGCGCACGGCGGACCTGACCCGCCGCTTCGCGGCGGTGACGTTCGACGGCGTCCGGCTCCCGGTCGAGGCCCTCGTGGGGGAGCCGGGCGACGCCGACGAGCTCCTCGAGTACCAGCTCCAGCTCGCCGTGGTGATAGGCAACGCCGAGGCGGTGGGCGCCCTGCAGACCGCCTTCGACATGACGCTGCAATGGGCGTTCGACCGTTACTCGTTCGGTCGCCCGCTGGCCTCCTACCAGGAGCTCAAGCACCGCTTCGCGGACCAGAAGACGTGGCTGGAAGCCTGCCACGCCGTCAACGACGCCGCCGCGGCGGCGGTCGACGACCGGTCGCCCGACGCGAAGGAGCTGGTGAGCGCCGCCAAGGCGTTCATCGGTGACTACGGCTCCGAGCTGGTCCAGGACTGCGTGCAGATCCACGGTGGGATCGGCGTGACCTTCGAGCACGACCTGCACCTCTACCTGCGCCGGGTCACCGTGAACAGGGCCCTGTACGGCACGCCGGCCGACCATCGCCAACGCATCAGCACCGTGCTCGAGAACCGGAAGGAGCGGGTATGACCGACGCCATCGAGGACGTCGAGAGTTTCCGGCTGCGTGCCCGCGCCTGGATCCGCGCGAACCTCCGCCCGCTGGAGCCGCACGAGACACTCGCGCCCACCCTCGCGTTACCGGTCCAGACCGAGGAGGAGGAACACGCCGCGCTCGCCCGGGAGCGTGAGCTCCAGCGCATGATCTTCGACGCCGGCCTCGCCGGGATCGGCTTCCCCCGGGAGTACGGCGGGCAGGGCCTGACGACGGACCACCAGCGCGCGTTCAACGCCGAGATCGTGGGCTACGAGTACCCGGCGCGGCTGCAGGCGCCGTCGTTCTCGCCCTGCGGTGCCGTGCTGCTGGACTTCGGCACCGAGGAGCAGAAGCGCCGGCACATCCCCGCCATTCTCAAGGGCGAGGAGATCTGGATGCAGCTGCTGTCCGAACCCAGCGGCGGGTCGGACGTCGCGGCCGCCCTCACCAGCGCCGTCCGCGACGGCGACGACTGGATCCTGAACGGCTCGAAGGTCTGGACGACCGGCGCCTCGACCGCCGACTGGGGCCTGTGCCTGGCCCGGACGAACTGGGATGTCCCGAAGCACCGCGGCCTGACCGTGTTCATCCTGCCGATCCACCAGCCGGGCATCGAGGTGCACCGCATCGAGATGCTGAACGGCTCGACCGAGTTCTGCCAGGAGTTCCTGACCGACGTCCGGGTCCCGGACAGCGACCGCATCGGCGACGTCGACGGCGGCTGGACGGTGGGCACGCGGTGGATGTTCCACGAGCGGATGCTCTTCAACTCGCCGTTCGTCAGCATCCCGGTGGGAACCTCGCCCGGCGAGGTCGGCGCCGCCTCCATCGTCAACGTCGCCCGGGACACCGGACGATTCGACGATCGCTGCGTCCGGGACCTCCTCGGCGAGGCCCACATGCTCGAGCTCGTCGGCCAGACACTCCGGCGCCGGATCGGCCGCGGTGTCGCCGCGGGCCGGATATCCGAACAGTCCGCCGCGATCACCCGCCTGTTCGCGGGTGTCTCCTCCGCGCGGAAGGCCACCATCGCGTTCGAGATCGCCGGCCCCGCGGGGGCGGCCTGGACGGCGGACGACGGCGCGGCCGCGAACTGCGGCGATGACTTCCTGATGCGGCAGACGTCCTGCATCGGCGGCGGCACCACGGAGATGGCCCGTAACGTGATCAGTGAGCGGGTGCTCGGCATGCCCCGCGAGCGCACACCCGACCGGGACCGCCCGTTCCGCGACGTGCCGCGCAGCGCGTCGAACCGCGTCTGACCGGGATCCCGGCCAGGTCTGGCGGTCACGTCGCTGAGAAGAACGCGAAGTCCTCCAGGAGCTGCTGATGGCGGGCACGCACCATGCCCGCCATCTCCGGATGTGTGATGATGTACGTTCGGTTGGCGCGGATGCCCCGCACGACAATCGGCCCCACGGCCTCGTCCGACATCATGCTCAGCAGCAGGTCCGACGGCAGCTCGCGACCCGCCATCGGATCGGGCGCCGGTCCACCGAACCGCTCCGGGCGGTGCCGGGCAGACGTCGAGACCAAGTTGGTTGCCACCGCTCCGGGACAGAGCACCGACACCCCGATATCTTCGGACGCGAGCTCGTGCCGCAGCATCTCGCCGTACCCGAGAACGGCGTGCTTCAACGTGGTGTACACGCCGGTGTCCGTGCCGCCCGTCTGCTTCGCGGGTAACGCCAGCAGGCCGGCCATTGACGATGTGAGCACGATGTGCGATTCGTCGCCGTGTCCACGCAGAAGCGGCAGGAACGCCTGGACCACGCGCACGGCTGCCATGAGGTGAAACTCGACGAACCACGCCCACAGTTGCTCGCTGGCCGTGGTGAGTGGAGCGTTGGTGTGGACGCCGACCGTGTTCACGAGCACATGCACGCCGCCCAGATCGCGTGCTGCGCCGGCCGCGAGTTCCGCTAACGAGTCGCGATCGGTCGCGTCCACGCGTGAAGCGTACGCGTCGCCACCGCGCCGCACGATCTCGTCGCGTACTGCTCCCGCGCTGCCGGAGTCGATGTCAGCAACGACGACTCGCATGCCCTCACCGGCGAGACCCAAAGCAATCCCGCGACCGATTCCGCTCCCGCCGCCGACAACCACTGCGCCGCGCCCATCTAGCTTGTCCATAGCTGCCCGCCTCTTGTGTCACGCCGGCCCAGGAGGCCACACATTCATGCGGCGCCCCGGCGGCATTTTCTCCAGTGTTCTGGGTAGGCCCCTCTTCTACAGGTCCGCGGCCCCAGTCTTGCGTTCGTGCCTTTCATGGGTGTTGCGCCCGTCAGGTCGACGAAAACGTACATCCGTCCCGGCTGGATCGTGCGCGAAGTGTCTTCCTTGACTATCGCAAGCCCTTGGCGAGTAGAGGAATTTATGCGCACTGACGGCAAGGTCTAGCGTCGACCGTTACGGCAGGCGAGCAGGCATGCCTCGTCTCGCCGAACCCCCGCCTTGGTCATTGCTGCCCCGCCGCGGGGATGATCTTTCGAGGACCGCTGGCGCGATGATGTAGCCCCACCTCCACCCTGTTATCGATCTTGGATCTGGCGTGGCCAGCCAGACGGACATGCCCGGCTCCGCGGACGGTCCGGTGACCAGATCCACCTCTTGCGGATCTCGGACAGTTTGTATACAACCATGCCTGAGAGGTGTATACAACAGTTGGCAAGGGGGAGGGTGGGGTCGCAGGCACGCAGGTCCGTTCATCCGAAGGTCGGTCGCCCAGGAGGTACGTCGGGATGATGACCCAAGCCCAAGGTGAGGTGGCCTATGAGCGGCCGCCGTGAGCTCGGCATCAACCGGTCGGTACCGCGCCGGACGCACCGGTGCGGCGGTCTCACCAGGGCCGAGCGCCCGCACGGCCGGCGTCCGCATCACCCGTCGGGGCCGAGATCCACGGATCAGCAGGTCGTGGATCGAGGGTCCCGTATCGGCAACTCCCAAGGGGTCGAGTGATCCCACCTGCGGGCGGCTTGCCCCGGTCCCGGGGCTCCCTCTACGGCCTCGACTACGAGGCCGACTGGCTCGACGTAAGCCGGCGTGGCGAACGTGAGGTGTGTATGACGAAGCAGAAGCTCATCATCGAGGTCCGGATCAACGAGGGAACGACTAGGGACATCAGTCCACACGTTCCCTACAGCCCTGAGGAGATCGCTAGCCAGGCAGTCGAGTGCTGGCAGCAGGGTGCGTCACTCGTGCACTACCACGCCCGGGATCCCGAGACGGGTGCGCAGTCTGCTGATGTGGATCTGTACGCGGACGTGGTGCGGCGGATCAAGCAGGAGAGTGATCTCATCACGTTTCCGACGCTGGGCGCGAGCATGTTGCCGACCGCTGAGGAGCGTGTGGGGCACATCGTCGAGATGGCGAAGGATCCGGCGACCAGGCCCGACTGCGTCCCAGTCGACATGCTGACCACCAACCTGGACCGGTACGACTCGCAGCGCAGAGCGTTCATCAGCAACGATCGAGTCTATTTGAACACGACGAAGATGCTCACGCATGTCTGCGAGACCGTGAGCGCTGTCGGGGTGCAGCCGGTATCCATGATATGGAACATCGCTGGGGTTCGGCTCACCGAGGCGTTCCTCGAGATGGGACTGTACAAGGAGCCGCTGTTCTGTGAGCTGACGCTGTTCGCGGACCCGTTCGTCAGTTATGGACATCCGGCAACGATCAGGGGGCTGCACGCGCTCCTCGACTTCTTTCCGGCGCAGGCGAACTGGCCCTGGTTCCTAAGTGTGATCGGCGGCAATGCGTTTCCGGCGCTCGCAGGCGCGATCGAATCCGGCGGCCACGTCGCCATCGGCGTCGCCGACCATTCATACCAGGAGCTCGGCATGCCCACGAACGCCGAGCTCGTCACGCGTGTCGTCGAGATGGCTCGAAGCATGGGCCGGGAGGTCGCCACACCGGCCGAGGCCCGTGAGATGCTCGGACTGCCCGGATACGAGAGTTAGTCCTCAGCATTGTCGTCAAGTTTCGTGCACGGCGCGGCCGGGTACCGCGCGAGCCGTATCCGCTCCGAGCCCCGGCGTCAGCAGAGTCCGCTTGGCGAACGGGTGCGCGTGTTCTGACATCGTCAGTTAAAGGAGGTCGGTATCCATGGGTGTAGAAACTACGCCGGCGCAGAGACTCTCGACAGTCGGCAGTATCAGATTCGAGAAGGTGACGGGGAACATCGGTGCGATCGTCCACGGTGTCGACGTCCACGTTGCCCACGGCGACGAGGTGGCGTCGGTGCTGCTGCGATCGTTGCATGAACACGGCGTGCTGTTCTTCCATTCGGACACGGCAATCAGCGGCGAGCAGTTCTCGGGGTTTTCCTCGGTCTTTGGTGAGCAATATGTCTATCCCTATGGGAAAGGGCCTGGCCAATTCGTAACCGAGGAGGGCGCCGACGCGGTGCGACTCCGGACGAGCTACTGGCACACGGACGGGAGTCCTCAGGAGAAGCCCCCCCAAGCCGCACTCTTATGCTCGGTGGAGGTCCCGGCCTTCGGTGGTGACACCATGTGGGCAAGCATGACCGCGGCATTCGATGCCTTATCGTCCCGATACCAGCGGCTGTTCGACGGCATGGAGGCTGTGCACAGCACCGCTGCGGTGGCGCGGTACCACGACGCCTTCGGCCAGGGGGAAAGTCACGTGCATCCTGTCGTGATCACCGATCCGGTGACTCGGCGGAAGGCTCTCTACGTCAACTCGGTTTACACGGAGCGGCTCGTCGGGATGAGTGAGCGGGAGAACGAGACGCTCCTGCGGATGCTGTACGAACACGTCAATACGCCGGAGTTCCACGTCCGTCTGCGTTGGCAGCCGAACATGATCGCAGTGTGGGAAGAGCGGGTTACGCAACATCGTGCGGTCGCCGACTACGCGGAACGTCGGGTCCTGCGCCGCATCACCATCACTGGCGACCGTCCGAAGGCCTGACTGCGTTCAGAGCGCTTAGCCAGCGTCTGCGACGCCGACCCGTTTCGCGTGCCAGCCAGCCAGCGGTGCTGCCTGTGAGCCCGCAGAGGTATGGGAATTAGGTTTTGTTCATGATGAGTCAGGAAGAACGACGGGCCGTTCATGGCCGCGTACTTGAGTCGTTGTGTGCTGGTGACGAGGGTACCGGTCCCGATGCACCGGTCTACGGAGGTGAGTAATGGGCATGCTTGACGGGAAGGTGGCGGTGATAACCGGCGCTGGATCGGGGATAGCGAAGGCATCTACAAAGCTCTTCGTGCAGGAGGGTGCCAAGGTGGTGGCCGTCGATATAAGTGGTGCGGAGAAGGACACTGCGGCCGAAGTTGGCGGAAATGTCCTTCCCTTCCACTGCGACGTCTCCGACGAGACGGGCGTTGCTGCGATGTTCGAGGCCACTATCAAGGAGTTCGGACGCGTCGATGCCGTGCTGAACGTGGCCGGTACCCACGGTACCCGGCCACCTGAGGTCGTCGCCGTCGCCGAGTTCGAGAAGATGACCCAGGTGAATCTGCGTGGCGTGCTCATTATGACCGAACATGCGATTCCAGCGATGCTCCGCTCAGGCGGCGGCAGCATCGTCAACTTCTCCTCGATCTCAGCAGTCAACGTCCAGAGCCGGACGTCAATCATGTATGCTGCCGCGAAAGCCGGCACCCATGCCCTTACCAAGGCGGTGGCCGTCGAGTACGGTCCCATGGGCATCCGGGCAAACGTCATCGCACCTGGATTTACGCTCACCGATATCATGAAAGGGCCGCCTGAGTTGCTGCGCGAGATGAGTTCGAAGGCTGCACTCAAACGGGGCGGTCAACCGCGGGAGCTGGCCGAGGTAGCGGCTTTTCTGGCCTCGGACCGCGCCTCCTTCGTGACCGGAGTCGTCATTCCAGTCGATGGCGGCTGGTCGGCGCGACTGGCCTAGCGAAGCGAGAGGAGGACTCCGTCTTCCTCTCGGTTCGAGGGTTCGGGTTTCCGGACGCTTCGGCGGAACGACCTGCTGTCAGCCGGTGGATGACAGACAAGAAGGCATGAAGGAGGTCGTACCTGAATCCGGCACGGCCTCCTGCCGCGTCTTCGGTGTCGCCCGACAGCGCTTCGTCAGAAGGACTTGTATACACCGGCGGGTCGATTATTGTATACGTGAATGATCGAGGGTGGAGCACCCAATGGTGGGGCGATCGCCACACGGATGCTGCGGTGCGGTCCTGCCCGATGTTGCGGCTCGTCACCCCGACAGACATGCACGAGGCTCCCGCCTCTCAGCCGCTTCGCGTGTCGCCGTCTGGCGGTGGTGCACCGGTCGCAGGAGGAGGAACATGACGACGGATCGAACGGCGGGCATCTCGGGACAGGTGCGGCGCCGGTTATACGAGCTGATGACGCTCATGAAGGCGGCCGACGACCGGCTGAGCAGAGGGATCGCGTCGGGTGAGCTGCAGTGCGTGTACTGGCCTCCTCGTGGGCAGGAGGCGATTGCCGCGGCGATGGGGGTGTGTCTTCGGTCGGACGATCAGTTGGTCACGACCTATCGGGGGTTGCATGACCTGATCGGCAAGGGTGTGCCGTTGGTGGAGATCTACGGAGAGATGCTGGGCCGGCAGGTGGGATCGGGCCGGGGTAAGGGCGGGACGATGCACATTGCCCGCCCCGACTCAGGCGTCATGTTGTCGACGGGGATTGTGGGATCCGGGCCGCCGGTCGCGGTGGGGATGGCCATGGCGGCGCGGCGCAAGGGCCTGGATCGGGTGACGGCCGTGAGTTTCGGTGACGGGGCGACGAACACCGGCTCGTTTCACGAGGCGGCGAACATGGCGGCGCTGTGGGATCTGCCGTTGGTGCTGGTGTGCCAGAACAACCAGTACGGCGAGATGACGCCAACTGAGCACACGATGAAGATCGCCCAGGTCGCGGACCGGGCGGGCGGGTACGGGATGCCGGGTGTCCGCGTCGACGGCAACGACCCTCTCGCCGTGCTTGCCGTGTTGACGCAGGCCGTGGAGCGGGCGAGGAGCGGAGGGGGCCCGACGCTGGTGGAGTGCGTGACGTTCCGGTTCCGTGGTCACTACTTCGGGGATCCCATGGCGTACATCCCAGCTGAACGGATGGCCGCCGCTGTCGAGGCTGATCCGATCCCGCGGTTCCGGTCGCGCCTGCTGGAGACGGGGGTCTGCGATGAGCACGAGCTCGACGAGATCGAGGCGGCCGCCGTCGCGGCGGTCGAGGAGGCGTTGACCGCGGTCCTGGCGGCGCCGGTCGCGGCACTCGACGAGCTGGATCGTGACGTGTACGCCGACCCGCGGAACTGCCCCGCCTAGACCCATATCCCGCTGGCGTCACGGTAAGAGCGGCTCCGGGCAATGCCGGCCTCGTGATGACTGTTCGCCTTCTCGATCATTGGACCTGCATAGAGGTGGACGTGGACGAGCAACGGATGACGATGCGCGAGGCGTTGAACCTCGCTTTGGACCAGGCGTTGGCGCTTGATGAGCGTGTCTTCCTGCTGGGGGAGGATATTGCCGATCCCGGCTCCAGCGGGCCGACCAAGGGGCTGTCGACCAAATACGGCGCGGATCGGGTGCTTGACACGCCGATTTCCGAAGCGGCGATCGTGGGTGCCGCGATCGGTGCCGCGATGGAGGGGTTCCGCCCGGTCGCAGAAATCATGATCATGGATTTTATTGGTATCGCCGCCGATCAGATCGTCAATCATGCGGCGAAGATGCGGTTCATGACCGGGGGGCGGACGACCGCGCCGATCACGGTCCGGACACAGGTCTATGGCGGGTTGGGGACCGGGGCGACGCACTCGCAGTCGTTGGAGGCGTGGTTCATGCATGTTCCGGGGTTGAAGGTGATCGTGCCTTCGACGCCGCGGGACGCCAAGGGTCTTCTCACGTCGGCGATTTTTGATGATGACCCGTGCGTCTTCCTGGAGACGATTCGTCTGCAGGGCCAGCGCGGGTTGGTACCGGTGGATCCGGGATTCTCGATTCCACTGGGTCAGGCGGACGTGAAGCGGCCGGGTACTGATGTCACGTTGATCGGCTATGGCCGGGGGGTGGTCGAGTCGCTCGGCGCGGCAGCCGTGCTCGAGGCGGAGGGGGTCAGCGCCGAGGTGCTTGATCTGCGCACCCTGGTTCCGCTCGATGTGCCGGCGATGGTTGATTCGGTGCGTCGAACGAGGCGTGCTGTGGTGGTGCATGACGCGGTGCGGTTCGCCGGGCCCGGGGCGGAGATCGCCGCGATTCTGCAGCGCGAGCTCTTCGGTGTTCTTGAGGCGCCGGTGGAGCGGGTGGGTGCCCGGTTCGTGCCGAATCCGGCCCCGCCGGCACTGGAATCGCAGATATACCCGAACACCGAACGTATTGTCGCGGCGGTCCAGCAGACGCTGCGGTCGGAAACGACCAGGGACGGTGCCTGTGGCTGACTTCGCGATCCGTATTCCGCGTGTATCGGTCGCGATCTCGGAGGCGGAGCTGATCGAGCTTCTCGTGGATGAGGGAGCGAACGTCTCTGAGGGCGACCCGTTGTTCATCATCGCGACGGACAAGGCCGAAACCGAGGTCGAAGCCGGCGCGTCCGGCACGGTGCACTGGACCGGCGCCATCGAGACGGTCTATGAGATCGGTGCCGAGATCGGGACGATCCAGGCGTCGGGCTGACACCGTATGGAAGCCCGTGTGGCAGGAGGTTTATGTTGATGGCTCTCACCGACGACCGCCGGGCCGACGCTGCCCGCGACGTCCCGTTCGCCATGCGGGATCCGTTACGCGTACCACGTGAA
>NZ_JALKFY010000624.1:0-27608 GCF_023242985.1 Frankia sp. Mgl5
TGACTCATTGATCTCCTCCGTTCACGGATCAATTATCCCTCATAGGGATCACTGTCCGAAGAACGGGCCCCACCTCAAAGGCCTCCCGGAATCCATCACCACAGTCTGGCCGCTGGTCACCGTCCAGGCATGTGTCATTCACCTGCTCAGAAACTCGTTCTGGTACGCCGGCCGGCAGGACTGGGAAAAAATTTCCAAGAATTCCAAGCCGGTGTACGCGGCGCCGACCGTCGCCGCGACCGAGGCGCGGTTCGTCGAGTTCACCGAAACCTGGGGCGACCGCTACCCGGCCATCATTCGCCTGTGGCGCAACGTCTGGGAGGAATTCATCCCGTTCCTCGACTACGACGTAGAGATACGGAAGGTGATCTGCACGACCAACGTGATCGAGCCCCTGAACGCCCGCGGCGCGCTGTCCGCGCCCGCGGCCACTTCCCCAGCGAAGAGGTCGCGCTCAAGTGCCTCTACCTGGTCACCCGGTCCCTGGACCCCACAGGCCGAGGTCGGGCCCGCTGGATCATCAGATGGAAGCCCGCCCTCAACGCCCTCGCGATCACCTTCGAGGGCCGCCTGACCCCGACCACCACCAACTAACCCCATCACCGACCGCCACAACCGCTCCACCGATAGTCGGACACTCCCAGTTCGACCTTCCAAATCGCCACTTGGTGTTATGGCTCGGAGTTCAGGGCGGCTTGTACAGAGGGCTGGACCTCGCAGAGCCGCGTATGCCCTTGATTCGCGCGCTGGCGGTGGCACCGGGCGGCGAGCCGGCGGCAGAGCCGGCAGGTCGTCGGGAAGCCGCCAGGTTAGGCGCCGTGGCGACGACCACGGGCGGCGTAGCTGCGCAGTGCCCGTAGGAAGTCGATCTCGCGGAACGCGGGCCAGTACGCCTCGCAGAAGTACAGCTCGGAGTACGCGCTCTGCCAGAGCAGGAAGTTCGACATGCGCTGCTCGCCGCTGGTGCGGATGACCAGGTCGGGGTCGGGCTGGCCGGCCGTGTAGAGGTGGCGGGCGACGTCCTCGGCGGTGAGGGTCTCGGCCAGGTCGGCCAGCGAGGCGCCCGTCTCGGCCTGCTCGTGCAGGAGGGCCCGGAACGCGTCGACGACCTCCTGCCGGCCGCCGTACCCCACGGCGAGGGTGACATGCGCCCCCGTCGAGCAGGATCGGGTGACCTCCTCGGCGTTCTTGAGCGCGCGGGCCGTGCTGTCCGGCAGCGCGTCGAGCAGCCCCGCGATGTGCATCTGCCACGCCGGATCGGGAGTCGCGATCTTGTCGGAGACAACCTGCTCGATGACCCTCATGAGGAACGCGATCTCGGCATCCTCGCGGTGGGCCAGGTTCTCGGTGGAGCAGACGAAGACGGTCACGTGCTTGATCCCGGCCGCCTCGCACCACGACAGCACGTCCTCGACATGGTCGGCGCCGAACTTGTGGCCGAGGCTGGGATTGGCCATCCCCATCTGGCGGGCCCAGCGGCGGTTGCCGTCCATGATCAGGCCAACGTGCCTTGGTAGCGCGGCTCCCTTGAGCGACGCGCGGAGCCGACGGGCGTACACGGTGTAGGCAAGATCGCGTATTGACATAGCCTGAATCTATGCCCGCCTGTCCGCCGCGGTCCTAGTTCCGCCGGTCCCGTCCATCCAGGGCGTTCCCGCGGTGCTGCGCGGGTTGGGACAGAGCGGGACGGTGGGTGCGTCCGGAGCCCGCTGCTGTCGGTCCCGGTTTGGAAGAGGCGGGGCACACCAGTAGGGAGGTGTCGGCGCGAGGATTAGTGGTGTGGCGGGTATGGGGCCGCGGACGTGGGATTTCTTCATCTTTTACACGGCCGCGGACCGGCGATGGGCAGAGTGGGTGGCCTGGCAGCTGGAGGACGCCGGCCCCCGGGTTTTGATCCAGGCGTGGGACTTCGTGCCGGGTCGAACTGGATGTTCAGCATGGAGCAGGGGTGAGGTATGCCCGGCGGATGGTGGTGTTACTGTCGGCAGCCAGCCTACGTTACGTCTACGGAGGTCAGGAATGCCGGGCCGTACGGGCAGAAGACCTTGAGGACTCTGACCGACCAGGGCTGCTACGCACCCTGGTCGTGTGCGACTTGTTCGGCTGGCTTCGTAGGTGAGAACGGGTTTCTGACGCCGATCTTGTGGAGCTCCCAGCTCCGTTCCTGATCATGCGGGCGGGAGGGCGTGCTTGCGGAGCAGGTCGACGCCGACACGGCCGCACATCTGTCTTTTGATCATTTTGGCGTCTCTATGGGATCCGAGGTGTCAAGTGCCGCCGAGGGCCCGGCTGCTCGAATATGCGTTGGCCCGTTGGGCCGCTGGCCGGGACACTCAGCTGCTGTGGACCTGGGGATCTCTGGCTTCGAGCCGTCCTTCCTGGTCGGCATCGAGGCGGTTCGGCAGGCGCATGGTTCACGTCTGGCGATGCTCGCTGGCCGGCCGTTGACGGGGTTCGCCATGGTGCGTTTCGTCGAGGACGGAGAGTGGTTTGCCGACTGCCCGGTGGTGCTGGACTTCGACGGCGTCCAGGTGGAGGTGTGCCACTGCAAGTTCGACGAGCTCTCGGTGGGCTGGGACACGATCGACCCCGCGGCGGCCATTACCGGGTGGGAGTGGTCCGAGTTCACGCCGGAGTGGTCTCACCGCGATGAACGCCTCGAACCGCTCGTCGGCCAGGAACTGCGCGAGGTCGCGCTGCTTGAGTGGCGGCCGGCCGCGTTCGACATGGCGGCTGGAACGGTGGCAGTGGAGTTCGCCTTCGCCGGGGACTGTCTGCGGATCTTCAACGGTCTCGACGAGAACTGCATCGAGGGCGGTGCGGCCCACCCGGATTACCTCCGATACCGGCTGGGCCGCTGAGCGCAACTGCCACGTTCGTCGATGCCCGCTCGAGCTCGGACTGGCAGCCGAAGGCCTCCCGTCGCGCATGCGACCTGTGAGGTTGACCCGTTCCTGTTCACACCTGGACTCTTTGGGATAATTGTCCCGGGGAAGAGTGCATGTGCCAAGATCAAAACCGCCGTACACCGAGGAGTTCCGCCGGCAGATGGTGGAACTGGTCCGAGCTGGGCGGATACCCGAGGAACTAGATGGTAGACTCGTTCGTCCGCCCACAGCGTGCTCACCGTGACCATGGCGCTGTCGGTCTTGCCGTACCGGCCCAGCCACTGACGGCCCACATGGGCGGTGGCCGTGCCGTCCTTGCGGTCCCCGGAGTCGTCGACGACCAGTACCCCGCCCGGGTGCGGGGCGGTGGCCGGATCAGCCCGCAGCAGCTCCAGCCGCCGGGTGTTGACTTTCTCGGGGTCCCACACCGACTCCGACAGGAAGAACTGCAGCCGCTGCACCGCCGGATGCTGCGCACCGACCACCGACCACCGGCTCGGCCCCGGCCAGGCAGGTCCGTGTCTCGTTCCGATCCCGCGCCGCCAACAGCCCGGTCAGGTACTCCCGGAACCCCCGCCGCTGCGCCACCGCCGAGAACACATCATCGAACCGGGCCGCGTAGTCCTCCAACGGACCCGGTGCCGGCGGGCAGGCCACACGCTTGGTCATCACCGGCCCCCTCTCACAGGCAGCCAGCGATCAGGCCCTACCAAACCGGGTTCAACAAACCACCACTAATCAACGAATACGAACGAGCCGCCTAGGTCAACACTGGTGGCCGAGTTCGGACACCCCACAGGCGTTGCCGCACGGGCGTCGGCCGGTCGAGGCCACTACCGACACGGCACCTGTCTACCCACGCGGCTCAGAGCATGCCCTGGTCCAGAATGTCCGTCGCGGCCGCTATAACCGCGCTACCGCCCTCTGACCGCCACACACGGGGACGCTGGCATGGCCAGCTCCCCACAACACAACAGGGCCCGCCAGACCACAGAGCGCGAAATTTACACAGGAAAAGAAGCTACATTAAGTAGCCAATTGATTACCCATAGTGTCCGAGGGGGGACTTGAACCCCCACGCCCCGCAAAGGGCACTAGCACCTCAAGCTAGCGCGTCTACCATTCCGCCACCCGGACGAGTGGTGGTTCTGGGCTGCTCGCCCGCACCACGGGTGACTCTACACGGTCGCGACGGCGACTGACGCTACGCCCGACCACCGGGCGATCAAGCACTGACCGAGGATCGACGGCGCGGCCTCCGACCGCCGCACCAGCCGGCCTCCCATGCCATCAGCGGGCGGCCGGCCTCTGGCCTCCGATCGTCCGACCTCCTTCGAGCAGGACGTCCGACGCCCCTTCTCGTGCCGGGACTGTCCCCGATAGACACAGCGCGCTCGCGGAGAGCCGGGACGGATTCGCGAGCTCAGCATCAACGTGTGGGCCGGGACATAGGCGACCGGCTGGGCTGATCCGTGGCCGGCCGATGAGATGTGGCTGCCGCGCCGGTCTACCTACCGGGACACCACCTGACTTGAAGGGACCACCGCCATGGCCAAGGTCATCTCCACTCTGTTCATCTCCGCCGACGGCGTGGCTGAGATCGACCCCGACTGGCACTTCCCGTACTTCGACGAGAACATGGGCCGCGCCGTCGCCGAGGACTACGACACCTCCGACGTGCTGCTCATTGGTCGCGTGACCTACGACAGCTTCGCCGGGGCATGGCCCGCCCGCGAGGCGGCGGGCGGCGAGGACGCGCCGTTCGCCAAGCAGCTCGGGGACGTCCGCAAGGTGATCGTCTCGCGTCAGCCGCTCGAGTTCTCCTGGCGCAACTGCGAGCTGGTCGAGGGCGACGTCGTCGAGGCCGTCACCGCACTCAAGGCTGATGCCGGCATCAGGGGCATCCTGATCCCCGGCTCGATCTCCGTGGTGCGGCAACTGCTCGCCGCGGGGCTGGTCGACGAGCTCCGCCTGCTGGTGCACCCGGTGGCGGCACGCAAGGGCCGCCGGTTGTTCGACGATGGCGACACGCCGTACCACCTGAAGGTGACGGCGACGGAGGCGTTCCCGACGGGCGTGATCCGCATGATCTACTCGCCGGCTGATGCGCCCACCAAGGTCGGCTACGACCAGGTCAAGGACCAGGTGCCCGCAGGGAAGTAGCCGCGCGGCCAGGGTGTGGGGTCGGTTCCTGAAACAGGACGGCGCCCGCCGCAGTAAACGTGGTGTGAGGCCGAGCAGTACGCGAGGACTGGAATCCAGGACTACTGGCGGGTCGAGCAGGCCCCCGCTGGGCATTCCAGTCCTCTTTTACCTGCGTCCTCGACCCCCGCGGCCGGGACGTACGCCCTGGCGGCTGGCGTGGGTGGCGAGCTCGCTGGTCGACCAGCGTTCCAGCGGTGCGCCGACATCAGCGGGCCGGGTGCACGCCAGCGCCTTGACCTCGCCCGACCTGCACCGCGCTGAACCGGGCTGGCCGGCCTGAGCGGCGCCGGTCGGTCAACCCCGCCAGGCCCTCGCGGGCGAACCGGCCTCGTCACTTGCTGACCCGTGTCCTCGCAGACCCCGAGGCCGGCGGCGATCGCGGTGTTACCCGTTCCGCCGGCCGCGGCCAGCACGATCACGGCACGTAGCCAGTCCCGCCTGGGTGTGGTCGCCGAGCGGGCACGGCCGCTCAGCGTCTCCTGGTCGGTGTCGGTCAGTGTGATCGCAACGGCGTGGCGTGGCACCGTCCACGTCCTACCGGGCTGGTCGCGCCCCACGGGCAGCCAGCCCTCAACGGCCAGCCACAATCAGGGCCGTGGCTGGTATCCCGGAATCGACGAAGATCTCCCTGCGTCAGCGGCTGACCGCCCACGCGGCCGAGGCCTGGCCCGCGTCCTGCCCGACGGATCCTGGACCGGTACCGCTGAAGCGGCCCTCGATCTCGCCGCCGGCATCTACCTACCCGATACCGCCGATCACCGGCGAACTAACGGCGACGACCACTAGCTCGTTCGGAGGCACGGCGGGCCGGTGAGCGTTCGCCACCGTTCTGGCGATCAAGTGTGCCGAGGAAGTGGTGGAACGCTCGATCGGTGCGGGTGGTGTCGGCTGTGGCGTCGAGGTCCATGAGGAGGCCGCGGATGACCGCGAGGACGAGAGTCGCGAGCTCCTCACGGCCGATGCTGCGCAGGCCGTCCGCGAGCGGCCCGAGCCAGTCGGTCGTCGCGGTACGGCGGAAGTCGGGCCACAGTTGCTGCACCGAGCTCTCCCGCAGCTGACCGAACATTTGTAGGAACGGCTGTCCGTCCGGGCCGGTCATCGAGGTCCAGGCGTTGTTCAGCGTGGTGGTGTAGGGCTCGTCGGGTCGTGCGCGCAGGAGGGCGCCGAAGGTGTCGAGCTGGCGTTGCCGCGCGTGCCCGAGGACGGCCCGTAACAGGGCGTCGCGGGTGCCGAAGTGGTAGATCAGCATGCGGGCCGAGGTGCCAGCGGCGCAGGCCAGCGGCTCGAGCCGGTCGGGGAGGCCGTGCTCGAGTGCGTAGTCGGTGCACGCGTCGAGCAGCCGCAGCTTGATCTCTGGCTGTCGCCGCCGTCCCATCGCCGCATCTTTTCGCGTAACAACTGCTACGTCTACCGTCGATCGGGACGTAGCCAAGGTAGACGCGGAGGTGGCGATGAGAGTCGTGTTCGTGCACGGGGCGTGCGTGCGGGACGGGTCGTGGTGGTGGCACCGCGCGGCGCGGCTGCTGCAGGAGCGTGGGGTGGCCAGCGTGTCCCCGGCCCTCCCGAGCTGCGGTGAGGCGGGCGTGCCACCAGGGGCCGGCGGGCCGGGGCTGACCGAGGACGTGGCCGCCGTGCGGCAGGTGCTGCGGGACGGCGACGCACCCACCATCGTGGTCGCCCACAGCTACGGCGGCATCGTGGCCGCCGAGGCCGCCGCGGGGGTCGGCTCGGTGCGCCATCTGGTGCTGGTCTCCAGCTATCTACCCGAGATCGGGCAGAGCCTGTCGGAGTTCGGCGACGGCACCCCCGCCCCGTTCCTGGACGTCGACCCCGACACCGGGACGTTCGGGGTCCGCCCCGAACTGCTCGTGGACACGTTCCTGCAGGACTGTGACTCCGACGTCCAGACACAGGCGCCGGCCCACCTCACCCGGCAGAGCGTCCAGGTGACCGGGCAGCCGGTCGGGGCGGCCGCCTGGCACCATGTGCCCTCCACCTACCTCGTGTGCACCCAGGACAAGGGCACCCCTGCCCGGCTACAGCGCGAGTTCGCCCGCAGAGCCGGCCGTGTCGTCGAGCTCGACGCCGGCCACCACCCCTTCCTGTCCCAGGCCGCCGCAGTCGGCGACCTGCTGCTGAGCCTGCAGGGCACCCGCCGATGAGCCTGCCCTCGCGACGAGGACCAGGGATCCGAGGTGAGCGACAGTCGGGGTGTCGCAGGATGAATCCCCCCGGTGCGTCCGGAGACTCTGATGCGCCCCGGACACGCCGGCGGTTCAATCAGAGTCGGATGACGACGACGGCGGTGTCGTCGGCTGGCTCGCTGTCCGCGCCCACCTCGGCCAGCAGCGCATCGGCCAGTGCCTCCGGATCGAGTCCCGGGTTGCGGCGGAGGCTGGCGGCAAGACGGGACAACCCGACGTCGATGTTCTCCCCGCGGCGTTCGATCAGGCCGTCGGTATACAGCGTCAGCGTGGCGCCGACCGCGAACGTCGCGGTGGCCTGGGACCGGGGCAGGTGTTCCGGGCTCGCGCCCAGCGGCGGGTCGACGGTCTGGTCGAGGAACTCGATGGCGCCGCCGACGTGCGCCAGTGCCGGCGGCGGATGACCTGCCCGACTGTAGGTGACGGTGAGCGTGTCGTAGTCGGCGACCGCCTGCACGACGGTGGTCGACTCGGCGCCTTCTACCGACCGTGCGTACAGGTCCAGCACGTCCAGGGCGGCTGCGGGCCCGTCGGCCACTCGGACCATGGCGCTCAGTGCGCTGCGCAGTTGGCCCATCGTGCCCGTGGCCGACAGCCCGTGGCCGACGACGTCGCCCACGGCCACAGCGACGCGGTCCTCGGACAGCTCCACCAGTTCGTACCAGTCGCCGCACACGTTCATCGTGCTGGCGGCGGGCCGGTACCGCACTGCCGCCTTGACGCGCCCGGTCAGTGCGGGCGTGGGCAGCATTGCTTCCTGGAGGGCCAGGGCCACCTCGCGTTCCCGAGCGTGAGTTCGACGCAGCTGCTCGTTGCCTTCGTGTAGCTCCCGAGCACGGGCCAGCAGCTCCGCCTCCAGCGTGTGCTGCCGGTCGTCCCCCATTTCTCCGGCGCACATGCGGACGAGGTCGGTCGCCTCCTCCACCCGGTGCACCACCAACGCCACCTGCCCGTCAGGATCAAGCACCGGAGTGTTGACCGTGCTCCAGTACCGCTCCTCGAACACATTTGGACGCCCTGGCGCCTCCACGTCGTAACGCTGGACCGCCATGGTGTCGCGCTTCCCGGTGGCCAGCACTCGCCGTAGCGACGCGCCAAGTGCGCGCACCGCTGACGCGGACCGGTACTCCGGATTGTCCGGGAAAGCGTCGAACAGGTAGCGCCCCAGCAGGTTCTCGCGCGTACGCCCCGATACCCGAAGATATGCCTCGTTGGCGGCAAGTATGATCAATTCAGGGGTCAGTAGCAAGGTCGGGCTGGGGAGAGCCCGAAAAACGGCCTCATAGTCGATCCTCGGCTCTCCCACCCGCTACCACCTCGACGACGCACCATCGGATATCTGACCTCCCAACGGTAGAACCGCAGGACGGAATGCGCCGACACTGACGCATTGGCGCAGTCCGCCACCGCGGCTGTCGGCCGGGCAATGATCGATGATGTCGTCGCCGTAGCCGCGGCGGTCAGCTCCCGATGACAAATCCTGCCGCCGGTCGGCGCTGGCGCCGCTCCCGACCTCCAAAGAATCGGCGACGTTTGGTTCACGGCGGACGCAACCGTACAGATTGGGCGGCCGACCACACGTACTCCGCGACTGACTGCCAGCCCGTCTGCTCGGGTGATACATGCGGCGCGGCCCGGTGCCGCTGGACCGAGCGGAGGCGTTTCAGGCCCCGCATCGGCCGAAGCAGGCTTTGCGGATGATATCCCCTGGCAGGCACACCCTGAGGGCTGGGATCAGCGGGAGAGTAGCGCCTCCGGCCCCCCTGGCTGACCGGCCCAGGGCGGAGGACCGTGGCCCCTGTTTCGGGCGGCGGTCTGCGAGCCGCCGCCGTCCTCGCCCGACTCACAAGCGTCATCCGCGGCCGCCCCGTCGGTTCCGGACGCGGCACAGCCCGACGCCGGGGCGGCGGCGACTGGCTGACCTGTCACGGCCGGGGCACCTTGCGCGCTGGTCGCGGCGCTCCCGGTGGTGTGCGCGGACGCGGCCCCGCCGGAGGAGCCGGCATCCTGCCCAACCGTGGACTCGCCGTCGGGCGCGGCGGCGTCGGGCGGGGCGGTTGTGCCGGCCGACGGGCGGGAGGTCGGCGGCGAGGAGTACATGGCCTTGGGAGCGGTGCCGTGGGCGGCCGCGGGGGGCTGGACCGCCGTTTCAGGGTCGGATGCCGCCAGCAGGCTGGCCGCAGCGGCGAGGGCGACGAGCATCCCGGCGACGGGCACCAGCGCACGGCGACGCCTACGGCCGCCCGCATCCGCAGCGCAGTGCGCGGTGGCCGGCTCGGCTGGTGGGGAGGCGGCGAGTCCGTCGGGAACGGTGTCCAGGCCCGCGATCGAGAACCGTGCGGACAGCAGGGGCGAGGAGGCTGCCGAGGAACCAGCGGGGGAGGCCCGCCGGGGCGGCGGAGCCTGGGCCAGACGCTCTGCGGGTGGCTCCGCTGGCTCTGCCATCGGCGCCGTCGGGAGTCCGCCTGCGGGCGAGGCGGTGGACAACTCGCCGAGGAGGCGGCTCGCGCTCGGACGGCAGTCGGGCTGCTTGCGCACTGTCGCGGCGACCACCGTTCGCAGATGCCGGGGGAGAGCCGTCAGATCGGGCTCGGCATGGACCGTCCGGTAGAGGAGGGAACTAAGCGGACCGTCGCCGAACGGAGCCCTCCCGGCGGCCGCGTAGGCGAGGGTGAGCCCCAGGGCGAAGACGTCCGCGGCGGGCCCGGGGCGGCCGGCTGTGTCGAGAAGCTCCGGGGCCATGTATCCAACGCTGCCGAGAACCACCCCGGTCGCGGTGACGGTGCCGGGGAGCCCGGCGGCAATGCCGAAGTCGATGACCTTCGCGCCGTCGGGGGCCAGCATGACGTTGCCCGGTTTCAGGTCGCGGCGCACCACTCCGGCCTGATGGATGGCGACCAGCGCCGAGGCCAGCTCGATCGCCAGTCTCCGCAGACGGTCCGCCGGCAGTGGACCGTGCCTGGCGACCACCCTCAGCAGGTCGGATCCCGGGACGTACTCCGCGGCCAGCCATGGCTGCTCCGCTTGGGGGTCGGCATCGAGTAGCCGCGCCACCCGCGGGCTGTCGATCGCCGCTGCCGCGGCCACCTCCCTGCTGAAGCGTCGGACGAAGTCCGGATCGTCGGCGTACTCGTCCCGCAGGACCTTCACGGCGGCCTGCCGGCCCGCGGCGTCCACTCCCAGGTAGACCACACCCATCCCGCCGCGGCCCAGCCGCGCGGCGAGCTGGAACGGACCGACGGATGCAGGATCTCCGTGGCGCAGCGCCTTCACCGATGCCCCAGCCTCTCGACGTCGCCGCACCCGCCCCGGGCGCACCCGCCGTACATGCCCGCAAGTTCACGCCGTATCCCCGCGAGGTCCCGCTTCCGGTGAGCGTCGACTTCCGGGTCGACGCCGCAGAGGGCCTGGTCCGTACGCTGTCCGGCCCTTGCGGCGCGAGGGGATCCACGTCAGCGCCGCCTGCCCCGGCCTCGTCGACACCCCGCGGGCTTCGGCGAGTGTCACGGGCCGGGCCGACCCGTCTTGTCCGCCGCGGCAAGCAGGGCATCGCGTTCGCCGTCTGTCAGCAGCTCAGCAGCTCAGCAGTCGGGCGGCGCCGTCGACCTCCACCGGTCACTCGGTCGGCGACGAGCGCGCGGCCTGCTGGCCGGTGAGGAGCTGCGCACGGCGGTGGACGTCGCGGGGGGAGCAGCGGCGCTCGAGTCGGGTCTGCAGAAGTGACCGGGCGATGTTGGGTCGGTTGGCCTGGATGGCGCAGTAGATCGTGGTGTCCTCGACGATCTCGCGCTGGGCGGCGCTGCCGCCGAGCCGCTCGACGCCGGGCAGGGCGATCAGCGCGTCGGTGGCCCGGTCGGGATCACCGTGCAGGAGGTGCATCAGGGCGTCGGCCAGTGGCGCGACGGTGTCGGTGAACACCGGGCTGGTCCGGGCGGCGGCGGACCGGCGCAGTTGCGCGAGTCGGCGGCAGTCGCCCGCGGCGGCGAGGGCGACCGCCGAGTGCAGCCCGACGAAGGGCGTCGGCGGATCGACGAGCAACGTTCCGGGGACGGTCTCCAGCACCGGTCCGAGTTCCACCGACGTCCAGGCGCCGGCCGCGAAGCCGCGCCACAGCAGCGACGCGGAGTCGATCAGTGCCCGGACGCCGGAGACGGCCGGCGGCGAGAGCTGGGTCGAGAAACGAGCCCGGGCCGCGCTGTCGTCACCGAGCGCGAGTTCGTGCAGGGCCGCGTGCCAGGCGAAGTGCGCCCGGTGCGACGAGTCCGACCCGCAGGTCGAGATCCAGCCGTCCAACCAGGCCAGCCCGGCCTCGTGGTCGCCGGTCTCGTAGTGGACGTGGGTCTTCGCGTGAACGGCGTGGCCGGCGGTCGGTTCGACGGCCAGCGCCAGTGCGGCGAGCTCGGCCGCCTCCTCCCAGTTCTCCTGCTCCTGGCGGGTGAAGGCGAGCAGCCCCCGGTACCACCAGTCGTCGCGGTAGACGGCCGCCAGTCCTTCGACCAGGGCCCAGGCCTCGGCCGGAATCTCCGTCGCGCCGCTGAACGCGATCGTCGGCACGGCGATGCTGACGGCCAGGGCGTCTTCCGGGTATGCCTGGATGTAGCTCAGCAGGGCCGCGGCCGAACCGGCCCCCGGCTCGCGGATACGAGCGGCGACCACCTCGATGAAGCGCCGCTCACGCTCGTCGGCCCGGGCGGCGTGGCGTTGCGCGTCCCGCAGGGCCGTCTCCACGTCGACGTCGGCGCCCCATTCGGCACCTAGCAGGGCCAGCACCGCCTGCCCGAGGGCGAACTGGGGATCGGCCGCGACCGCCTCGGCGACCAGCGTCTCGGCTCCGGACCGCACCCGCAGGATCTGTCCGAGCCCGGCGACATAGCGGTCGGCCGCCTCCGGGCTGGCGGTGAGGGGCAGGCCATAGGGGTCGCGCACCCGCCGGACGACCCGTGGCCCGGGCAGGGCGGCCACGACGGCGCGGGCGAGCGCGGCCGCCTGGCCGCGGATCTCGGGGATCGCCGTGCTCTCCCACAGCTCCCCCCGCCGCAACGGCCCGATGGCCCAGATCGCCGGCCGGGGTCCGTCGGCCGTGACCAGCCGCCCGGACGCCTCGGTGGCGAAGCCCAGGTCCAGGCTGTCCGGGGTAGCCAGGCCGGAGGCGAGCAGGTTCATGACCAGGGGATCGTGGTTGGTCCGCACGCCGGCGCCCGCACCGGTGCAGTTGACCACGGCCGCGGCGAGTACCCGGGAGCCGTCACTCAGCGAGACCTCGACGCCGGCCGCGGTCTCCTGGGCGTCGACGACCCGCGCGGCGTGCACGACCAGCGAGCCCTCGGCGCGGCGTTGCTCCAGCCAGGCGTGGACCGCGGGGTCGACGCGGTGCCGGACCTGGTCCCAGCGCCGCATCGTCGTGGCGACGAAGGTCGATCGGGCGGCCGCGTCCAGGCGTGACCACAGCTCGGCCGTCACCGGGCGCAGCCCGTCCACGGCTCGCCGCCAGTCGCCACCGGCCGCGCGGATGTGATCGAAGACAAGGTGGCGGGCCCGGGCGAGGCTCACCGGACCGTCGGGCAGCTCCGGGGCGGTGAGCGGCGGCGCCGGGTTCACCGCGTGGGGGAGCGGAAGCAGCCCGTGACGCGAGGTGACGTGCAGGCGCACGCCGGCCCGGCTCCAGCGCTGGGCCATGTCGGCCATGGTCAGGCCCGCGCCGACGAGCAGCACGTCGCTGCCGGCCGGGACGTGCGGCTGGGCATCCGCCCGCCACGGATCGGCAACGAACCGAGGCGACCGGGCCAGCGCCGGCGGAGCCCACGACGCCGTCGGCGCGCCGTGTCCGAGCGCGAGGACGACGGCGTCGACCGGGTGGCTGGTCCCGTCGTCGAGCGTCAGCCGCAGCCGGCGGCCGTGCCGGCGGACGTCCGTCGCGCGGGCGCACACCCGCTCGTAGCGCACCCCGGTCGCGGCGCGCAGCGTCTCCTCCAGCGTGTGGCGGAGGTAGTCGGCGTAGAACTGGCGGGGCGCGAAGCCACCGGACGGAAAGTCGACCGCCACGTGCCGGCGAAGCCAGCGCAGGAAGTGCTGCGGGTCGTCATCGAACGCGCTCATCTTCGCGGCGGGGACATTGAGCCGGTGCCGTGGATCTCGGGTCCGATAAGCCAGGCCCTCACCGACGCCGTCCGGCTCGACGAGCAATATTGTGAACCTGCGGCCGGTAACCGCCACGGACCTTGCCAACTGGGTGGTCGCGAGGCAACCGCTCGCCCCGCCACCCACCACCGCGACGACCACCGGCGCGCTCATCGGGACCGTCGACAGTATGCGTGCGGACACCTGGGCATGGAGATCTCCTTCCCCGACCATTCCGGTCAATACCAGGTTAGGCCCGGGTGGGGCGGGCCGTGGTTTAGAACGACAGACCGTTACATTGGCGGTGCGGTCCTCCCGGCCTCGCGCCGGGCGAGACAGAACCGGCGGTCGGCACGCCCGGGTAGCGGGGTGTCACCTCCGGTCGAACGGGCCGCCAGCCTCGCCGTCGGCCTGCCCTGGCTCGTGGACTCCCAGCTCGGCGAGCAGCAGGCGGTGGAAGTCCGCGAAGCCGGGGGCGCCGACAGTACGTGGACGGGGCAGGTCCACCCGGCGGTCCAGAGAGATCCTGCCGTCGGTGAGGACGACGACGCGGTCGGCCAGCACGATGGCCTCGTCGACGTCGTGGGTGACCAGAAGGACGGCCGGGCGGTGCCGGGCACACAGGTCACCGATGAGCTGGCGCATCCTGATCCGGGTCAGCGCGTCGAGGGCGGCGAACGGCTCGTCGAGGAGCAGTAGTCGCGGTTCCCGAACGAGCGCGCGGGCGAGGGCCACCCGTTGGGCCTGGCCGCCGGAGAGGGTGGCCGGCCAGGCGTTCTCCCAGTTCTCCAGCCCGACCTCGGCGAGCGCGGCGCGGGCGGCGGCGCGGGCGCCGCGTCGGCCGCGCTGGCCGACGACGACGTTGCGCCAGACCCGCTGCGACGGCACCAGCCGGGGCTCCTGGAAGACCACGGTGCGGGTCGGGGGAACCCAGATCGTGCCGCTGTCGGCGGACTCCAGACCGGCGAGGAGGCGCAGCAGAGTCGTCTTGCCACTGCCGCTGGCGCCGAGCAGCGCGACGAACTCGCCGGCGTGGATGTCGAGGCCGACCCCGTCGAGCACCGGGCGGGCGAAGGTCTTGCGCACGTCCCGGACCTGCACGGCGACCTGCCTGACGTCCCTCCCGGCATCGGAACCGCCCCCGGGACCGCCGGTGACGCCACCCATCACCGGCGCCGTGCCCGTGGCCGCGTCCGTGCCCATGGCCTCGTCGATCTCCGTGGCTGTGTCGATGTCCGTGTCCGTGCCCGGCGGTGTCGATGGAGGCGCGGTGGCGGTCATCGGACGGCCACCCCCCGGTGCCACGGCATGAGGACCCGTTCGAGGACGCGGACGACGAGGTCGGAGAGCAGGCCGAGGATCGCGTAGATCGCCAGCACGACGACGAGGATGTCGACCTGCTGGAGCGACTGTGCCTGGTACATGAGGTAGCCGAGACCGGCACTGGAGTTGATCTGCTCGGCGGCGATCAGGGCGAGAACGGAGATGCCCAGGCAGTAGCGCAGACCGGTGAGGATGGACGGCAGCGCCAACGGAATGATCACCTTTGCGACCAGTCGCGCTCCGCGCAGCCCGAACACGTCCATCGCCTCGATGATCCGCCGGTCGACGTTGCGGACGCCGTTGTAGGTGTTCAGGTACATCGGGAACAACGTCGCCAGCGAGATCAGCAGGACCTTCGGCAGGTCGCTGATGCCCAGCCAGACGATGAACAGCGGCACCACCGCGAGGAACGGGATGGTGCGCAGCATCTGCAGCGTCGCGTCGAGCAGCTCCTCACCGATGCGCCACAGCCCGGCGACGGTGCCGAGCAGCAGCCCGAGGCCGGCCCCGATCAGCGCGCCCCGCAATGACAGGCTGAGCGAGACCCACACCTGATGGAACAGCGCGTCCTCGGTGACCAGGTCGGCGAACGTCTCGACGACCTGGGGCGGTGAGACCAGCACGTTCCGGGAGATCCAGCCCGTCCCGGTGCCCCACCACCACAGGCCGAACAGGGCCAGCGGCAGCAGCGCCCGCAGGGCGAGCGAGACGCCCTGGCCGTGCATGCGCCGCCGGGTCGCCCGGGGGCGGACGAGGCCGGGAGCCGGGGGTGCGAAGGCGGGCGCCGAGGTGTCCGAGACCCCCGGGACCGGTGCTGGTGCGGCGGGCCCGGGTGCGGCTGTGGATGTCGGCAGGGGCGCGGGGGTGGCCAGGGCTGCCCCCGGGGCGGGCCGGTGGGTCATGACTTACCGGTCCGCCTCTGGGCCACCTCGGTGACGATCGTGTTGTAGCGGTCGTCGAAGACCTTCGAGACGTCGAGATCCGTCTTCAGGACGCCCTCCCCGGCGAAGAAGTCGGCCTCCGCCTGGTGGGCGCCGATGATGGTCTCGTCGATTGGCACGTACTGGGACGGCGCGAGCGTGACGATGCCTCGGGCGATCGCGTCATCCACCTTGTAGATCGACTTGACGACTCCGGCGGCCTCGTCCGGGTGGGCGTTGTACCAGTCCTGGGCCCGGGCGACCCGGCCGAGGAAGTCCCCGATCGCGGCGCTGAGCTCCGGGTCGGCGAGCGCGCCGTCGCGGGCGACGAGGTAGTTGAAGCCCGGCAGCAGCCCGTTGCTGGAGACGAGGACCTGGTCGTCGTTCTTGGCCAGAGTGGTCACCAGGGGAGCCCCACCGATGCCGACGACGTCGACGTCGCCCCGGTCGTAGGCGGCCTGCCCGCCCTGCTGCATGGTGACGAGCTCGACGTCCTCCGCCGTCAGACCGGCCTTCTCCAGTGCCCGGCCGACCAGGTACTGCGCCACGGTGCCCTGGGAGTTGAGGATCTTCCTTCCCTTCAGGTCCGCGAGCGTGCGGATGGGGGAGTCCTTCTTCACGATCAGCGCGAAGTTGTACTTGGCCGGATCGGCGATCTTCGACACGCCGACGACCTTCACCGGGCTGTCCGCCGCCTGGGCGAAGACCACCGGGGTCTCGCCCATCGTCCCGAGGTCGATGTCGCCGCCGGTCTGCGCGGCGATGACCGTGGGTCCGCCCTGGAACTGGCTCCACTCGACCTTGTACGGGGTGCCGTCGAGCTCGCCGGCCGCCTCCAGCTGCGACCGGAGCATGCTGATCTGGTCGCCGACGCGGAGCGTGACACCGGTGAGGTCGACCGCGCCGGTGGACGCGGCTGGCCCGGCCGGGTCCACCGGTTCGTTCTCGTCGCCGCAGGCCGCGGCGAACACCGCTACCAACGCGACCAGCACGGCGATCAGCGAACCTGAGGCGTGTCGGGTCCGCCGGGCCGGGGCCCGGCGACCGGCAGTTTTCTTGATATGCACAGGAGTTCTTTCAGTAATCGTCATCGGGTGATTGCGAGGGCGGCGAGGGCCACGCGGCGCGCCGTCCGCGTGGTGTCGTCCATTACCGGCTGGTCGCGAACTCGGCGATGGTCACGCGCTGCAGTGGCCGCGGGCCGTCACCGAAGTCGATGGCGGCCCGGTGCAGCACCGCCCGGTTGTCCCAGAAGGCGATGTCACCGGCGCTCCACTTGAATCGCACGACGTACTCGGTGCGGGACACGTGCGCGGCGAGCAGCCCCAGGATGCCGTCGCTCTCCTCCTCGCTCAGCCCCTTGATCCGGCGAGCGAAGCCGGTGACGGCGAAGAGCGTCCTGCGCCCCGTCTCCGGGTGCACCCGTACCAGCGGGTGCTCGACCGGACGGGCCGCCCAGGACAGGATCTGGTTGCGCCGGGCCTCGTCGACGTTCGGGCCCCACGCCCAGTCCTGGAAGTTCTCGGCGTAGTGGACGACGGTCAGTCCGTCCACCAACCGGCGTACCGGCTCGGAGAGATCGAGGTAGGCGGCCTCGAGATCGATGAACAGCGTGTCTCCGCCCACTGGCGGGATCACCGGGAGCGTCAGGAGCGTGGCGAACGGCGGGTTCGGCAGGAAGGCCATGTCGGAGTGCCAGCCCTCGGCGCGGGTTCGGACGCCCCGCGCCGCGAGCCATGAGAGATCGGGGTAGCCCCCTCCCATCGCCTCGATCGGGTGCTGCTGCAGGTCGCCGAAGTGCTCGGCGAACCGGCTGTGCTCGGCCGGGTCCAGATGCTGGCCGCGCAGGAAGATCGCCTTGTGGTCCAGCAGGGCTTGGCGGACGAAGGCGACGGTCGTGTCGTCGAGCGGCCGCTTGGCATCGACGCCGTGCACCACCGCGCCGATGGTGGGGTGGATGGGCTCGACCCGCAGAAGATCGGTGGGAGCCGTGAGCGCGGTCACGTTGCCTCCTAAAGCCGGCAATCTCGATCGATGAAGTGAAGTTTGACGTTGCAATATTGCAACGCGCATTGAACCTTTGCAACCCCTGTCGTGATCTGTCAAGGTCACGTCGTCGGTACGCGCCCGGGGCGGACCAGGCAGACTGGCTGGGAAGTCGGCATGCCGCGGGGCGGGGCGGCCCGGCGCGCCACAGGGCGCCACCGGTACCTCGGACCGGGAGTGACATGGGACCGGGAGTGATGACCGCACAGAACGCAACCACCGCCACCGACACCCGTGGTGACCGCCTGTCTCCGCCGACCCGCCGGGTGATAGGCATCCTCGAGCTCCTCGGCGCCCGCCCGGACAGGTCCTGGACGCTCGCAGAGATCGCCCGGGAACTCGGCCTCGTACCGAGCACCGCGCTCGCGATCCTCAACGAGCTGCGCTACTCCGCCCTGGTGATCCGGGACGAGACCGACAAGAGCTACACGCCCGGCCCCGCGCTGCTCGCTCTCGGCATGGCCGCCGACGCCAGGTTCCCCGCCCTGCGCACCCTGGCCCACGAGCTCGGACCGCTGGTCAAGGCACTCGGCTACGGATGCTCGATCCACATGCGCGACCACGACGGCCTCGTCATGGCCCATCGGTTCGGCCCCTCGGAGCGCTTCGTCGAGACAGTGATCGGCATCCGCTACCCGTTCGCCCCTCCGTACGGGCTGCTGTTCGCGGCGTGGGCGCCGGACGAGGTCCGCGACGCCTGGCTCGCCCGCACGACCCGGGTCACGCGGCACACCGACCTGGCCGGGCTCATGGCGGAGACCCGGCGCCGGGGCTACGGCGTCGAGGGGACCGGCCTGCTCTCGCGCGGCGTGGTCCGGTCGGTCGAGGAGGACGCGAACGGTAAGGCCGACCGGCCGCCGCGTGCGGACGAACTTGTCGACGCGGTCCTGGGCGACCGCGAGTACGGCATCGGCCCCATCGCCGGGGACCACACGTATGCCGTCGGACTGATCGGCGCGCCGGTATTCGACAGCTCCGGTCATACCCGCTTCATGGTCTTCCTGCACATCGGCGGCGAGGCGCTGCGGGGCGAGGCGATCAACGTCATCGGCGTGGAGCTGGCCGCGAGGACGGCAGAGACGACCCGCCGTCTGCGCGGAGCGTTTCCCCACAGCTACCCTGCCTCTGGAGCTCCGAGTCGGACGTCCGCGGAACAGTACTGAGTCGAATCCCGCCCTCCTGACCGAAGCCTCGCGGCCATCACCAGGCCAGCTTCGTGTCGTCCTCGTGCACCGCGCCGGTCGGGCCGTCGGCGCCGAGGGTGGCGAGGGGGATCACGGTGCGCGCGTTCAGGTCAACTCAGGGACTTTGTCGACACGCTGGAGCGTCTCTCCGCGCGCGCTCGATAGCCACCGCGAAGCTCCCACGCGATATACACAAGGCAGCGGGAAGTCTGCCGTCCGAAATGCTCCCGTGACGGCACGTTTACGGTGTCATGCGCCCGGGAATGGCGGAGCCACCGCCGGTCAGCCGACCGACGGATGCACGGCCCGGGGACGACGTGGTGCGACGTCGATGAGGTAGCCGGACACCCTCCGGCTTTGAACGTCTGCTGTCCGCGCGTCGCTTCCTGTGGCGCGATGTGGGGTGGTGAGCACGGCCTATGGGAATCCGACAACCCCGTCGATCCCGTGAACCTCATGGAGCCGGCCGGCATCGCGGCCACGATCCGGGAACGGCCGGACCCGCCCGCGGCACCCCGAGTCGCGGCATCCTGAGGTGCGGCATCCCGAGCCGTGGTATCCCGAGGGGCCGGCGCGGCCGGTCCACGGCGGCCGGCGTGGGAGCGCTGGTACTGGCGGCGGTGCTCGCCCTGGGCGCCTGCGGCGGTTCCGGCGACGGAGGCGGCCGCGGCCCGGTGCGGCTGACCTGGTACGTCTACAACGAGTCGTCCGGTTCGTTCACGAAGGCGGCCGCGGACTGCTCGGCCGCGTCGAACGGCCGGTACACGATCGGCGTCAACATGCTGCCTAACGATTCGGACGGGCAGCGCCAGCAGCTGGTGCGGCGGCTCGCCGCCGAGGACTCCTCGATGGACATCCTCGCGCTGGACGTGACCTGGACCGCCGAGTTCGCCGAAGCCGGCTGGATCGTGCCGTTCCCGGCGGCGGAGGCCAGGCGGCTCACCGACGGGATGCTGCCGGCCGCGGTGCGGACCGGCACCTGGGAGAACCAGCTCCACGCCGTGCCGCTGAACACCAACGTCCAGCTCCTGTGGTACCGCAAGGATCTGGTGCCGCGGCCGCCGCGGACCTGGGACGAGATGCTGGCGGACGCCCGGCGGCTGGCCGAGCAGGGCAAGCCGCACTACGTCGAGGTACAGGGTGCCCAGTACGAGGGCTACACCGTGCTGTTCAACTCGCTGGTGGCCTCGGCCGGCGGCCGGATCCTCAACGAGGACGGCACCCAGGTGGTGCTCGGCACGCCGGCGCAGCGGGCCGTCGAGGCGATCCGGGCGCTGGCGCACTCACCGGCCGCCGACCCGTCCTGGTCGAACCAGCGGGAGGACGACAACAGGCTCGCGTTCGAGACGGGTTCGGCCGCCTTCCAGCTGAACTACCCGTTCATCTATCCGTCGGCCCGGCAGAACAACCCGCGGCTGGCCGAGCAGATCGGCTGGGCACAGTGGCCGACGCTGGTGCCCGGTCAGCCGTCGCACAGCACGATCGGTGGCTACAACCTCGCGATCGGTGCCTACAGCTCGCACCGGGCCGAGGCGGCCGCCGCGATCGCGTGCCTGACCGGCCGGGACAACCAGATCCGCGACGCGATCGACGGCGGGCTCCCGCCGACCCTCGAGGATCTCTACACCGACGAGAAGTTCATCGCCGGCGGCTACCCGTTCGCGTCGGCCATCTACACGGCGCTGCGGAACGCCAGCGTGCGGCCGCGGACGCCGGCCTACCAGAGCGTGTCGCTGCAGATCGCGCACACTCTCTCGCCGCCGTCCTCGGCGAGTCTCGGCAGGCTCGGGGAACTGCGCGGGGCGATCGCCGACGCCCTCGAGTCGAAGGGACTGGTGCCGTGACCGCGAACAGAGTGGAGCTGTCGGCGCGGGCCCGGGCCGAACGCCGGCTCGGCTGGGCGCTGTGCGCGCCGGCGGTAGTCGTCATCCTGGCAGTGACCGGCTATCCCGTCGGGTACGCGGTCTATCTGTCGCTGCACCGCTACGACCTGAGGTTCCCCGCCGACTCCGAGTTCGTCGGGCTGACGAACTACGCGACCGTGCTGACCTCGTCGCTGTGGTGGCAGGCACTCGCGGTGACCGTGATCATCGCGGTCATCTCGGTGACGATCCAGTTCGTGCTCGGGCTGGCGCTCGCGCTGGCGATGCACCGGGCACTGATCGGTCGAGGACTGATCCGGACGGTGATCCTCATTCCGTACGGGATCGTGACCGTGGTGGCCGCGTTCGGCTGGCGGTACGCGTGGACACCGGACACCGGCTACCTGTCCGGCCTGTTCGGTGACGCCGCCCCGCTGACCTCGCAGGTCCACGGCATCGCCGTGATCGTCCTGGCCGAGGTGTGGAAAACGACGCCGTTCATGGCGCTGCTGCTGCTCGCCGGGCTGGCGCTGGTTCCGGAGGACCTGCTGCGGGCGGCGAAGGTCGACGGGGCCACCGCCTGGCAGCGGCTGATCTGGGTGATCCTGCCGTTGATGAAGCCGGCGATCCTGGTCGCGCTGCTGTTCCGGGTGCTGGACGCGTTCCGCATCTTCGACAGCATCTACGTGCTGACCGCCGGGGCGTACGACACCCGGTCGGTGTCGATCCTGGGCTACGACAACCTGTTCACGGCGCTGAACCTGGGTGTCGGCTCCTCGTTGTCGGTGCTCATCTTCCTCGTCGTGGCGCTCGTGGCGTTCGTTTTCGTCAAGGGGTTCGGCGCCGCCGCGCCCGGTGGGGAGGGCCACCGCTGATGACCACCGTCACCTCCGCTCCGGCCGCCGGCGCCGACGGCCCCACCGGCCCCGGCAGCCCCGGCCGGGCGCGTGCCCGGCGCCCGGCGCGGGACCGCACCGCGCTGCTCGGCTGGTCGGCCGCGAACCTCGTCATCGTCGGGATGTCGCTGGTGCCGTTGCTGTGGCTGGTGTCGCTGTCGTTCAAGACCCCGGCCAGCATCACCGACGGCAGCTTCATCCCGCGCGAGTGGACCTTCGAGAACTACCGGGAGATCTTCGGCGAGTCCCTGTTCACCCGAGCACTGCTGAACAGCCTCGGGATCGCGCTCATCTCCACCGCGCTCGCGGTGGCACTCGGCTCGATGGCCGCCTACGCGATAGCCCGGCTCGAATTCCCCGGCAAGCGGCTGCTCGTCGGCCTGGCCCTGCTGATCGCCATGTTCCCGCAGATCTCCCTGGTCAGCCCACTGTTCAACCTGTGGCGCCAGATCGGCATCTTCGACACCTGGCTCGGGCTGATCATCCCGTATCTGACGTTCTCCCTGCCGCTGGCCATCTACACGTTGTCGGCGTTCTTCCGGGAGATTCCCTGGGACCTGGAGAAGGCCGCACAGGTCGACGGAGCCACCCCGCGGCAGGCGTTCCTGCGGGTCATCGCCCCGCTGGCCGCGCCGGGCATGGTGACCACCGCGATCCTGGTCTTCATCTTCTGCTGGAACGACTTCCTGTTCGCCATCTCGCTGACGTCGACAGAGCAGTCGCGGACCGTCCCGGCCGCCATCGCGTTCTTCACCGGCGCGTCGCAGTTCGCCCAGCCGATCGGGTCGATCGCGGCGGCGGCCGTCGTCATCACCATCCCGATCATCATCTTCGTCCTGCTGTTCCAACGTCGGATCGTCGCCGGGCTGACCTCCGGCGCGGTGAAGGGATAGGCCCGCCCATGGCCGACATCGTTCTCGACCACGTCACCAAGCGGTTCCCGGACGGCCGGCTCGCGGTGGACGACGCCAGCCTCGCCATCGCGGACGGCGAGTTCGTCATCCTGGTCGGCCCGTCCGGGTGCGGGAAGTCGACCACCCTGAACATGATCGCCGGCCTGGAGGACATCTCCTCCGGCGAGCTGCGGATCGGCGGCAAGGTGGTCAACGACCTGGCGCCGAAGGACCGCGACATCGCCATGGTGTTCCAGAGCTACGCCCTGTACCCGCACATGTCGGTGCGCAAGAACATGGGCTTCGCCCTGGCGTTGGCGAAACGGCCGAAGGAGGAGATCGACCGGTTGGTCGAGGAGGCCGCCAGGGTCCTCGACCTCACCGAGCACCTGGACCGCAAGCCGGCCCAGCTCTCCGGTGGGCAGCGGCAGCGGGTCGCGATGGGCCGCGCGATCGTCCGCTCCCCGAAGGCGTTCCTGATGGACGAGCCGCTGTCCAACCTGGACGCCAAGCTGCGGGTGCAGATGCGCACCGAGGTGTCCCGCATCCAGAACCGACTTGGCACGACCATGGTGTACGTCACCCACGACCAGACCGAGGCGATGACGCTGGGCGACCGGGTGGCGGTGCTGCGGTCCGGGCGGATCCAGCAGGTCGGCACGCCGACCGAGCTGTACGGCCGGCCGGCGACGGTGTTCGTGGCCGGTTTCATCGGCTCACCCGCGATGAACTTCGTGCCGGCGACCGTCGAGGAGGGTGAGCTGCGCACCCCTCTCGGGACGATCGTCCCGGACGAGCGGCAGCGCCGGCTGCTGGAGGGCTGGACCGGGACGGCGGCCGACCGCCGGTCACTGATCGTCGGGGCGCGGCCCGAGCACTTCGAGGACGCGGCGCTGGAGCCGACAAAGGACCGTCCGGGACTGCGGTTCACGGTCACGGTGGACGTGCTGGAGCGGCTCGGCTCGGACAGCTTCGCCTACTTCACCCTGGCGGGCGGGCGCGCCCGGACCGCCGACCTGGAGGAGCTGGCCCATGACGCGGGCACGGTCGAGCTGTCCGGCAAGGCGGAACAGGTGGTCGCCCGGCTCGACGCGGCCAGCCGGATCCGGGAGGGCGAGCAGGCCGAGCTGTGGCTGGACGTCCACCAGCTGCACCTGTTCGACCCCGACACCGGCCGCAACCTGGACGCCCCGGCCACGGCCTGACGCGGCACGGCATGACCCGGCCGGTCGGTGCCCAGCCCTCGGCACCGACCGGGAACGCTAGGGGAGGCGCCAGCCGACGGGTTGCGCGCCCTGACCGAGGGGAGTGTCCGATCAACGTGTGGGTGCCGGAAACTGGGTTCGGGTCAGGCGGCCTGCCGGTATTCGTGGATGAGGCCACCGAGCCGATCATGTCGGACGGCCGAGGTGCCGGGCTCGGGCGGTGGGCTGGTGCCGGTGCTGAGCGGTGCCTGTTGCTGGAGTGACCGGTGGGGGTGGTGCTGGTTGTAGTGGTCGACGTAGTCGGTGAGGACGGCGGTGGCGTGTCGTTCGCCGAGGATGAGGAGGTGGTCGAGGCACTCGCGGCGGAGGGCGCCGACCCAGCGTTCCGCGAAAGCGTTCGCGACCGGGGTCCGCACGGGCGTCCGCACGATATCGATGTCGTCGGTGGTGAAGACGGTGTCGAAGGCGGCGGTGAACTTCGTATCGCGGTCGCGGATGAGGAACCGGAACCGTTCCGCCTGCTCACCCAGAGTCATGGGCAGGTTGCGGGCTTGCTGCGTGACCCAGCTGTTCGTCGGGTGGCGGGTCGCACCGGCGAGATGCACCCGGCGGGATTCGACTTCGATGAAGAACAGGACGTGCCAGCCCGGCGAGGATCGCGCGATCGGCCCAGCAGAACCGGGGCCGGGACACCTGGCGGCGCAGCACGGCGAGTTCGTGGCGGAGCACGAGGATCTCGGCGTCTTTCGCCGCCGAGCTGCGGGCCACCAACCCCAGCCAGCCCACCAGCCGACAGAAGACGAGATAGATCAGCCGAACCGCCATGGCCAGGATCATCCACACGGTGGTGTCCCGGTCAACAGCACCTGATGGCCGGCAGAGCACGGCTGGACGACAGGCAGAGGTGCAGGTGTCCGATCGCCTTCGACGGAAGGTCTATCGATCACCGGGTGGGATCGTCGAGTGAGTCAAAATCCCTGCTCAGGGCTCACGGACGAGTTTCGGGCACCCACAGGCTCCTGTCCGTGCGGCGCACACTGCCTGGATCGTCAGCGCCGCTCGACAGGCGTAGAAGCATCCCGGCTCGGACAGCCCCCTCCGCGACGAGGCTCGCCGACGGCGGACCGACCCACCGATAGACCGCCGGCCGGGTTATCAGCCGCGTTTCCCCGGTTCGGGCGGTGAGGTGATGCCCTGGCTGGCGCGGAGCATGGCCTGGTAGAGGGCGGCTTCCCCGGGTGGGTCGGGCAGAGGGCCGCGGGCGGGGGCCTGGAAGGACTGGATCATCAGGGCGACGAGACGGCGCCAGGCGTCGGGCGCGGCGTCGCCGGTGGCGTTGACGACGCCGGCGTTGGCCATGAGCAGGAGGATCAGGTCCCGGCTGGTGAAGTCCTCGCGCAGGTGCCCGCTGTCCTGGGCGCGGGCGATGAGTGCGAGGAAGCCGTTGTACGCCTCGGCGCGGCGGGCTTCGAGAGCTTTGGCGGAGGGGAAGGTCATGGTCAGGATGTCGGCGAAGCCGCGGTCGGCGGCCTGCATCGCGCAGACCGTCTCGATGAACCCCGCGAATCCGTCCCACGGATCGGGGTGGTCCAGGGCCGCGGCGACCGCGTCGACGTAGGTGTCCATCCGGTCGGCGAAGACGGCGGCGACCAGTTCCTCCTTGCTGGGGAAGCGGCGGAAGATGGTGGCGATCCCCACCCCCGCCTCGCGGGCTACCGAGGCCATGGAGGCGTTCAGGCCGTCGCGTCCGAACACCTTCCGCGCGGCGGCGATGATCCGAGCCCGGTTGCGCTCGGCGTCGCTGCGCAACGGCTGGGCGGCGGGCTCGGCGCTGCCGTCGGTGTGCTGGGCCCCGGGGTTCATGCCCCCAGCCTAACGAATCGGAATGGCCTATCCGGTTCTTGTGCTACAGTGGTCGAGCAAACCGGATAGGGCCATCCGGATCGCCGATTCGGATAGCCCTATCCATATAGCCTCTCGAAAGGTTCACCATGCCCGCCATCGCCATCGTCGGGGCCGGCCCCCAGCTGGGTCTGGCCATCGCCCGCACCTTCGGCTCCCACGGCCTCGACGTCGCCCTGATCGCCCGCAACCGCGCCAAGCTCGACGAGCTCGTCGGCAAGCTCGGCGCTGAGGGCATCACCGCCGCCGCGTTCCCCGCCGACGTACTTGACCGTGACGGGCTCGCCCAGGCGCTCAGGGACGCCGCCGCGCAGTTCGGCGGGATCGATGTCCTGGAGTACTCCCCGGTAGGGACGCTTGGGTCCACCATCCTGACCGGTCCGTCCGAGACCGACCCGTCCCATGTGCAGCACGAGATGGGGTTCCAGCTGTACGGGGCCATCACCGCCACGAAGGCGGTGCTGCCCGCGATGCGTGAGGCCGGCGCGGGCACCCTGCTCTACACCACCGGGGCCGGCTCGATCGACCCCGTTCCAATGATCGCCAATGTCAACGCCGCCGCCGCGGCACTGCGCAACTGGGTGATCAACCTGCACAAGGAACTGGCCGGTGCCGGTATCCAGGCCGCCCACGTCGGCATCGACGTGTCGATCGGCACCGCCGTCATCCCCGGCGCGCCGGTGGCCCAGCCCGAGGAGATCTCCCCCGTCTACTGGGAGCTGCACACCACCCACCGCGACGCGACCGAGCGCGTCTTCAGCCGCTGACACCGCACCGGCCGCCCTGATCCGCCCCTCGTCGAACCCTGATCGCGCCGCGGCGTGATCTCCAGAGAAGGTCCCGCCCGATGAACGTGTTCCTGTGGATCGTGCAGGGCCTGCTGGCTGCGGCGTTCGCGGTCGCCGGCGTCCTGAAGTCCACCCGGTCCCGCGAACAGCTCATTCCCCAGCTGCCGTGGGTGAGCGATGTGTCGACCCCGGTGGTGCGTCTGATCGGTGCCGTCGAGTTCGCCGGCGCCCTCGGGCTGATCCTCCCGGGTGCCTTCGACATCGCCACCGTGCTCACCCCGCTGGCCGCCACCGGCCTCGCAGTGATCATGGTCCTGGCCATGGGTCTCCACGCTCGCCGCAAGGAGCCGGCGGCCATCGCGTTCAACGCGGTGCTGCTCATCCTCGCGGCGGTCGTGATGTGGGGCCGATTCGGACCCCACGCCCTTTGACCCGCTCCTGTGCCGGGCTCCGCCCCCGCCACGCGCCCGCCTGGCTCAACGATCGGGCGCTACTGATGCCGCTCTTCCGCTTCTCTCCTGCAAAGGATGCCTGACATGCAGATCGCCGGCTCCGTGGCCCTCGTCACCGGCGCCAGCCGCGGGCTGGGCCGCCACTTCGCCGCCCAGCTCCTGCAACGTGGCGCGGCCAAGGTGTACGCCACCGCGCGCCGTCCCGACAGCGTCGACGTACCGGGGGCGGAGGTACTCTCCCTCGACATCACCGACCCGGCATCCATCGCCGCCGCAGCCAAAGCCGCCGGCGACGTGACCCTGCTGGTCAACAACGCCGGCGTCGCGACGTTCACCAACCTGACGACCAGCGACATGGACATGATCCGGCTGGAGATGGACACCCACTACTACGGCCTGCTGAACATGATCCGCGCCTTCGCCCCGGTCCTGAGGGCAGGTGGGGGCGGGACGATCGTGAACGTGCTGTCGGCAGGCGCCTGGGCCCCCAGCGAACACACCAGCTCCTACTGCGCGGCCAAAGCGGCCGCCTGGAGCCTGACCAACAGCGTCCGCCTCGAACTCGCCTCTCAGAACACGCAGGTCACCGGGCTCATCCTCGGCCCGACGGACACCGACATGGGTGCCGGTGTGGAGATGGACAAGAACGACCCGGCCGACGTCGTGCGCGCCACTCTCGACGGCATCGAGGCCGGCCACGCCGAGGTCATCGCCGACGCCCTG
>NZ_JALKFY010000625.1:0-26906 GCF_023242985.1 Frankia sp. Mgl5
GAGCGCGGCCTGCCCGCCGGCAAGGTCCGTGACCTCGTCAACGAGAACACCACCGGCCGGGCCCTGGGCTTCATCGGCGAGCGCAGCGTCGACGTCCTCGAGCTGAACCTCGATCTCGACGCGCTCGCGCCGGCCGCCGCCGCCCGCAGCTGACGGAACGGTCCGCCGTGCCGGGTCCCCGGTTGCGCAGGGTCCCGGGTTGCGCTGGATCCCCGGTTGCGGTGGGTCCTCCCTTGCGCTGAGTCCGCCGTCACATGCTGGTCCGCGTCCTTGAACCGGAAGGATTTCCTCCGCTTGTGTTAGCTTAACCGGAAGAGATCCTTCCGTTAATGACCTAGGTCGTGCGGCCGGTCGCAGCGGCGCAGGGCCAGGCCGACGCGACCCACGAAGGGCCGAACATGACCGATCTGTCCACGCAGACGAAGCCACGCTCGGCGCAGGCCCGCGCCCGCACCTCACCGGGGCGGGCGCGGGCCGAGCTCGTCGTCGTCGGATTCGGCGCGCTCATGGTGTCCATGTCGCAGTCCCTGCTCGTGCCGGTGCTGCCGACGCTGCCCGCCGAGCTGAACGCCTCGGCCAGCGAGGTCGAGTGGCTGCTGACCTCGACGCTGCTCGTCGCCGCCATCGCGGTGCCGGTGTTCGGCCGGCTGGGTGACATGTTCGGCAAGCGTCGGCTGCTGCTGGTCGCCCTCGCCATGCTCGTCGTCGGCTCGTTGCTCGCCGCCCTGACCGACAACATCGCGCTGCTGATCGTCGGCCGTTCGATGCAGGGCGTGTCGACAGCGGTCATCCCGCTCGGGATCAGCCTGCTCAGCGCGTTGCTGCCGCGCGAGCGCGCCGGTTCGGCCATCGCCCTGATCAGCGCGATGCTCGGGGTGGGAGCCGCGGTGAGCCTGCCGATGGCCGGCCTGCTCGCCGACCACTTCGACTTCCACATCCTGTTCTGGATCACCTTCGCCGGCGGCGCCGTCGCGCTCGCCGGCGTGTTCGCGATCGTGCCCGAGGCGCCCAACCGCCGCGGCGGCCGGATCGACTTCGTGGGGGCCGTGCTGCTGAGCGCGGCGCTGGTGGCGCTGCTGCTCCCGCTCGCCGAGTCCGCCAACTGGGGCTGGGGCTCCGCCCGGGTGATCGGCCTGCTCGCGCTGGCCGTCGTGCTGCTGGTGGCGCTGGGGCTGGCCGAGCTGCGCATCCGCGAGCCGCTGGTGGACATGCGGACCCTGCGCCGGCGCCCGCTCGTCCTGACGAACCTCGCCTCGCTGCTGTTCGGCTTCGCGCTGTTCGCGCTGCTGATCGGGACGTCGTCCTACGTGCAGGCACCCGAGACGAGCGGGTACGGCTTCGGCTCCTCCATGGTCGTCGGCGGCCTCGTCCTGCTGCCCGGCGCCCTGGGGATGCTGTTCCTCGCCCCGGTCTCCGCGCGGCTGGTGGCGATGCGCGGCGCCGGGCAGACCCTCGCCCTGGGCGCGGTCATCGTCGCCATCGGATGGCTGGCACGGATCACCTTCACCGGGTCCATGCCGGAGATCATCGCGGGTACGACGGTGGTCGGCATCGGGACGGGCATCGGCTACGCGGCGATGCCGTCGCTGATCAACGCGCACACCCCGCCGGAGGAGATCGCCGCGGCCAACGGCCTGAACACGCTGTTCCGGGCGATCGGCAGCTCGCTGGCCAGCGCCATCGGCGGGAGCATCCTGGTGGCGGAGACGATGACCGTCGGCGCGGCCGAGCTGCCCTCCCTCACCGGCTACCGGGAGCTGTTCGGCCTGTGCGCCGGGGCCGCGGTGGCGGCGGCGGTCGCCGCGCTGGCGATCCCGCGCCACCGGGCCGCCCCGCGCCCCGCCCCCCCCCCCCCTGCTCGTCGGTCGAGCTCCCGGCTGAACGGCCGGCCGTCCAGCCGGGTGGCCGGTTGGTCAGGAACTGGAGCCGTCGGCGCAGAGCCGTCGGTTGGCCACCTCGAACGCGTTGCCGGTCTGGTCGATCCGGACGAACGCGTTGCACTGCAGCGGCTGGGTGGCGTTCGTGCCGAGGTTCACCGGTTCGATCAGGCCACCGGCGTCGTAGCTGGTCACCTTCCGCAGCCCGCCGATGAAGGCCTCGCGGGTGGGGCAGTCACCGGCGAGCTCGAGCCCGCGCAGGAACAGGTCGGTGTACAGGTAGGCGTACATCGCGAACTGCTGCTCGGGGACGACGGTCTCGGGTGCGAAGCGGGTCATGGCGTCGCGGTAGCGCTGGATGGGGGCGTCACCCACCTCGAACGGCTTGAAGTTCACCCCGAACGAGACCCCGGCGAGGGACGGCCCGAGCTGGTGCAGGACGTTGCGGTCGTACCCGGTGAGCGAGAGGCTGCTGACGATCCGCACGTTGGCGGCGCGGGCGGCCCCCAGCACGTCGGCGAGGTCCTCGGGAGTCGAGAAGCCGACCAGCGCGTCGGCGCCCATGCCGGACAGCCGCTGCGCCACCTGGGCCGGGCTGTCGGTGCTCCGCGCGAAGGAGATGGTGTCGGCCGTCGCGAGCCCGACCCTGCCGAAGGCGGCCTTGTAGCGCTCGACCGCCTGCAGCGTGAAGGCCCCCGATCCGGTGACCAGGAAGGCGACCTTCTTCGCGCCGCTGAGCTGGAGGTACCGCCCGGCGGTCTCGGGCGCGACCTCGTACATGAACGAGAAGAGGTTCGGGTAGTTGGCCCAGGCCGGCTGGATGAGGCCCGAGACGGGGATCTTCTGCGCCGCGAGGCTCTCCACCGAGCCGCTGAGGAACGCCGTGGCCGTCACCAGTCCGAAGACCGAGCGGTCGCGGACGAGCTCCGTGGTGGCACGGGCGTCCTCCGTCGCGGACGAGCCGTCGTCGCGCCACTCGTAGGCGATGCGGCGGCCGTGTACCCCGCCCTCCTGGTTGGCCAGTCCGATCCGCGCGTCGAGACCGGCGCGGGCCGAGGAGAGCGAGCTGCTCCCGGTGCCCGAGTCGGAGTACACGAAGCCGATCTTCACCTGGTCGGGCGTCACGCCGGGGCTGTTGCAGGCGGCCGGTGAATCGCCGCCGCCGCCCGTGCTCGAGCACCCGGTCACGGCGACAGCGAGGGCCGCGACCGCCGCCACGCTGAGCCGTCTTGTCAATCCGCCTAAGCGCACCAGTAACCCCACAGAAGATAAACAGCGACTTGACGGGGAGGCGCGTGGCGGTCCGCCTCCGGCCCGCGCCCAGGTCGACGCTCCCCGTCCAAACCTTCATCGTTTATGAATCGTCTGGATGTTAGCAGGGCAGAGATAGCGGCAGTCGCGGCGGGTCCGCCGTGCCGCGCGATGCTCGGGCCGCCTTGCGCCAAATCGCGGAAGGGGCCGAAAGTACCCTCCAGAAACGGATCTGGTAAGGCGCCGGATTCATGATTTCCGTCACTGCAGGACGGCGTTCTCTCGATTCCTTCCGGGGCACCCGGGCCATGGTGGCCGTCGGGGATGAATCGGATCGGGTCGAATGTGATGGATTCGGCCGATGGTGTTGGCCGCGGGCGTGCTTCCGGGCGCCCCAGGTCGACTGGACGGCGGCCGGCCGGAGCGTGGATCCGGCGGAATCGGGTGGTTTAGCGGGAATCGTGCCGGCGGGCAGTGTCCGTGACGCCTGCCGGTCTGCCTGGCCTGTCCGGCGCGGCCCGTGACGTGTGCTCGCGAAACGTACGCGGGTGAATAGGGGTGCCAGGTGCGGCCGGCGGAAGGCGGTGGGCCGCCCGTGGGTTCGGCGGCGCGCCTCCCTTGGGTGAATGTCCGGCCTGGGAGCTGGGACGTCACCCCCTGTGGTGATTGGGCGGTCGCGGGTGCGCGGCCTGCGCGGAAGCCGGCTCGGGGAGTCGCCGGTCGGCGGGCCCCACGGCTGCCCTGGGCCGCGGGCGGCGCGGCTCGTCGTACTTGCGCCAGGTGCTGGGATTTATGTAGTTAAGCGGCCGTAAATGTCCTATATGTGAGCACGGGTGATGTGTGACCCTGCACACTTCGACGGCTGGCGGGTCGGTGGGCATCTCCTGTGGGTCATCAACGCTGCTGGACGGAACGCGTCCGAGCGGTGGCCGGCCCGATCCTGGTGTCGTCGCCGCAAAGGATCGCCTGACGGTGCGCCGAGCCGGTGTCGGTCTTTCTGTTCCTGGCGGGGAGGGAGCGCCTCTCTCGTGGGTGGAGATCGGTTCTGAGTGCCTTTTGTGGGACGGGCGTCGCCGGCGGATTTCGGGGTATCTGGAACCTGGTTTCATGGAAATATGAAAGCTTTAAGGCAACGGACTCCCTCCGTGGATGATGTTCCTTGTGGCGCGTTTGCGGGTCGACGTTCCCGCTCAAGAGAACGGGGTTTGCAGATTTTGTCCGCCGGAAGTAAATGGCCTGGAAAAGCGATCTGAGGCGGCGTGGCGCCCGTCCGGAGCGGTGCCGCTTGCGATCCCGGCTCCGGGTTTTTACGCGGTAAAGATGATGATTTCTCTCGATTGTGGCTGCGGGCGCGGTAGGCCCGTGGTCGCGGTGCGTCCCGCGGCGGATAACCGGACCGACGGTCCCGTTCCGGGGCGGGCACGGCGAGGGCACCCGACACCGGGGTCGGTGGCCGTGGCCCGCGCCGTCGCCCGCGTGCGCGGACGCCAGTGCGCTCATCGGTGAGACATGTCTCGGTTCCCCGCAGGCGTTGACAGGGGGCGGGATCTTGTCCCAACCGGCCCGGGGTCAGTCGGGGTCGGGGATCAGCAGTTGTTCGCCTGGAGTCGGAGGTCCACCGCCGCGGACGTGCCCTGACTGGTCCCGGGCGCCGGCGACTGCGTGACGACGGTGCCGAGGTTCGCCGCGCCCAGGCACTCGTACAGGTGCGGGATGTTGGTGAACCCGAGCTGCCGCAGCGTGGTCGAGGCGTCGTCCAGCGACATCCCGCGGACGTCCGGCACGGTCGCGCAGTTCTGCGCCTGCAGGTAGAGGTGCACCGGGGCCGTGGGGGCCAGCCGGGCGCCGGCCGCCGGCTCCTGCCGGACCACGTTGCCCGTGTTCGCAGATCCGTAGCAGTCGTACAGGTACGGGATGTTGGAGAAGCCGGCCGCCTTCAGTGCGGAAGAGGCATCGGCGAGAACCATGTTCAGCACCCCCGGCACGGCCACAAGCCCATCACCGGGTGGCTGCTCGGTGACCGCTGATCCACCGGTCGGCTCGTCGCCCTGCCGGGGCGCCGGCTGCTCGCCGGTCGAGGCGGTCGAGGCGGTCGAGCCACCCGCGGCCGCTGACCCGGTCGCCGGTGATCCGGCGGCCTGGACGGGAGCGGCCGGGGCCGGGCCCGCGGTCGCGCCCGGGCCGGTCGCCGCCGGCGCGGACCCGGCCGGGGCGGCCGGCGCGGCCGGCGTGGTGGCCGATGCCGACGAGGCCACGGCCGGCGCGGACGTCCTGATGGCCCGTACCTCGGCGAGTTCCTGGGCCGTGCCGCCCCCGTCCCCGCCCCCGACGGCGTCGGCGAGCGCCCACGACCCGGCGGCGAGGACGACGGCGGTGGCGACGGCGGCAGCGGCCCAGGGCAGCCAGCGTGGCCGGGCCCGCTGCCCGGGCCGCCCGGTTTCCGGGGACGATCCGAGCAGGTCGCCGGCGGTCCCGGCGGTTCCAGCGGTCCCGGCCGCGGCAGCCGCGGCAGCCGCGGTGGTCTCGACATGCGCGGTGGTCTCGACATGCGCGGTGGCCGGGTCGGGGGAGCGTGCCGGCACGGGGGAGAGGTCGCCCGGCAGGGGAGACAACAGGGTCTCGTGCGCGTGGTCTCCCTCGGCGGGCTCCGCCGCATTCCCGGGCTGGCCTTCCAGACGGGCCCCGACTGGTGACAGGGACATCCCGGGCCGTGGTGAGATGACCGTGTCGCCGGGAGCGCCGGGAGCGCCGGAAACGCTGGAAACGCCGGCGGGGTCGGCCTCGTGGGGCTCGTGGGGTCCGGCGGGGGCGGTGTCGGGACGGCGGTCCGCGATCACGGCGCCTGGGCCGCCACCCGGGACGCTGATCATTGTCGCCTCGGGTGCGTCCAGGCCCGCCTCGGCGAGGTTCGCTTCGCCGAGGGCCGCGTCGGTGCCCGCCAGCGCCGCCGCCAGCTCGGCGCGGGCGTGGCTGGCCGTGGCCGGGCGATCGCCGGGGGACTTCGCGAGCAGGCGGGCTATGACGGCCCACAGCGTTCCGGGTAGGGCCTCGAGGGGAGCGGGCGTCTGTTCCAGATGCGCCCGCAGCATGGCGATCGGATGTTCGGCGTTGAACGGCGGCCGGCCGGCCAGCAGCTCGTAGACGACGATCCCGATGCTGTAGAGGTCGGCGGCCGGCGTGGCCCGGGTCCCCTCGGACAACTCCGGGGCCATGTACCTCGGCGTCCCGATCAGCCCGGTGAGCCGGGTCATCGACGGGCCGTGGGCGATCCGCGCGATCCCGAAGTCGGTCAGCATCGCCCGCGGGTGCTCGGGGTCCGTGGTGTCGATCAGGATGTTGTCCGGCTTGATGTCCCGGTGGACCACACCCGTCCGGTGCACGGCGGCGAGCGCGTCCAGCACCTGGCTGACGAGGAGCACGGCCTCCCGCGGCGCCAGCACCTCTCGCGCGCGCAGGTACTTGCGCAGGTCGACACCGTCGACCAGGTCCATCACGATCGCGAGAGTGCCGCCCTCGACGACGAGGTCCCGGACCTTGACCAGGTGCGGGTGGTCGAAGCCCAGCAGGAGCTCACGTTCCCGCAGGAACCGCTCGACGACGTCGCTGTCGTCCGCGAGCTCGGCGCGAAGGATCTTGGCCGCCACCGGCGTGGCGTCAGCCTCGCGCTCGCCCCGCCACACCTCGCCCATGGCGCCGCGACCAAGTGGTGCATGCAGAACGTACTGCGAACCGAGTCGGCGCATCGCCGGCGTACCCCCCCGCCGTAAGCCATGTGGCGGAGAGTGAGTCTAATCCGCCCAGGTCAGCGGATCAGCCGCTCCGGATCAGGCGGCCGGGAAGGTCGAGGCGAGCCAGCGGTGCCAGCCCGGCTCGTCGCGTTCGGCGACGGCGGCGCGCCATCCGTGGTGCGTTCGCCATGATGTCGCCATGACGCTGGAGACGGTCCGCCTGCGCCTCGGCCGCGGCGGGAACGAGGTCGGGAACGAGGTCGGGAACGGGGTCGGGAACGAGGACCGGGGCTGCGCGGACGCCCCTGGCGGCACCGTTCCGGTGAGCGTCGCGGCGCCCGCTTCGGCAGTGTCGCCGCGTGGCGGGGTCATCGTCATCCCCGACGCGCGCGGAATCACGAACTATGTGCTCTCGGTGTGCGAGCAGCTGTGCGCCGAAGGCTGGCTCGCGCTGACGCCGCACCTCTACCACCGGGACGGCCTGACCGAGGTGCCGGTGGCCGAGGGTTCGTCGAAGATGCTGACGCTGACCGCGGCCGGCATCGCCGCCGACGTGGACGCCTGTCTGGAACACCTGGCCACGGTGGGGCTCCCGCCGTCCCGGGCCGCGATCATCGGGTTCTGCATGGGCGGCACGGCGGCGTTCCTCACCTCCGTGCGGCACCGCCTCGGCGCCGCGGTCTCCTTCTACGGCGGCGCGGTCAGCACCCCGTACTGGACGGGCGCCCCGCCGCTGCTGGACGTCGCGGACCAGCTGCGCACGCCGTGGCTGGGGCTGTACGGGGAGAACGACACCTGGGTCACGCTGGACGAGATCCGGTCGCTGCGCGCCGCTGCCGCACGGGCGCCGGTGCCGACCGAGCTGATCAGCTATCCAGGCGCCCAGCACGCCTTCCACACACCCGAGCGGCCCTCCACCCACGACCCGGTGGCCGCCCGCGACGCATGGGCCCGGATGCTCCGCTGGCTGGAAACCCACGTAGCCACGACCTGAGCCACGCCGCCCGGCGCCCTGCCGGGGGTGCCGGGCGGTGGGGTCAGAGCGGTGGCGTCAGAGTGGTGGGGTCAGGCCGTCGAGGAGCTCGAGGGCGACGAGGTCGTCGTAGGTCTCGCGGCGGCGGATGAGATCCGCCCGGCCGCCGCGGACGAGAACCTCGGCCGGCCGGAGCTGGCTGTTGTAGTTACTCGTCATAGTCATTCCGTAGGCACCCGCACTGAAGATCGCGATGAGATCCCCGGAAACCATCGCCGGCAGGGCCCGGCCTTTTGCCAGATAGTCGCTCGACTCGCAGATCGGGCCGACCACGTCGTAGTCGACGAGGTCATCGATCGACTGCTGGTCCCGTGAGCGGGGAACGGTGCCGTTCACCGGAGTCACCGGCCACATGAAGTGGTAGCTGTCGTACATCGCAGCGCGGACTATATGGGTCATCCCGGCGTCGATCACGACGAGCTCGCGGTCGCCCGCGCGCTTGCGGTAACGGACGGTGGCGAGCAGGATGCCGGCGTTGGCCGCGATCGTCCGGCCCGGTTCGAAGACGACCTGCCCGCCGCGGTCGACGAAGCCCTGCAGCCGGGGGCAGATCGCCTCCGCGAAGTCGTCCCAGCCCGGGGCGCTGCCCTCGGCGTACTCGGCGGGGAAGCCGCCGCCCACGTTGAGGGTGGTGACGCTGTGCCCGTCGGCCTCGAGCCCGGCGGTGAGTGCCAGGATGCGGTCGAGCGCCGTCGCGTAGACCCCCGGGTCGAAGATGGGGCTGCCGATGTGCACGTGGAAGCCCTCGGCGCGCAGGAACTCGTCGGTGGAGGCGGCCCGGAACAGCGCCGCGGCCCGTTCGATGTCGACCCCGAACTTGGCGCCGCGGATGGCGGTGGTGGTCCGGGCGGGGGTGCGCATGTCCGGCGCGATGTCGGGGTTCACCCGGATCGCCAGGCGCGGCCGGCGGTCCTCCTCGCGCGCGACGCGCGCCAGCAGCTCGACCTCGGCCTCGGACTCGACGTTGATGCAGCGGATGTCGTGGCGGACCGCGGCGCGCAGCTCGTCGACGGACTTGCCCACCCCGGCCAGCACGATCCGCTCCGGGTCGACCCCGGCGACCAGCGCGCGGTGCAGCTCGCCGCCACTCACCGTGTCGATGCCGGCGCCCTGCCCGGCGAGCAGCCGGAGCAGGTGAACATTGCTCAGCGCTTTCGCGGAGAAACAGATGAGCGGGTTGATCGACTCGAACGCCTTCGCGAACCGCACATAGTGATCGACGAGGGTCGCCGCAGAGTAGACATAGGTCGGTGTACCGAATTTTTCGGCCACCTCGCGTAGCGCTGTCTGCTCACACCACAACGTGCCGTCGCGATAGGAGAACTCGTCCATCTGCATCCTCACCGTGATAGCCAGCGCCAGCCTGCCCGGCCCTTATCACCGGTCTCGGCGGCAAAGGCTCATTGAAGGCTACGGTACAGACCGCTCGCTTCCCCCCTGTGGATCTGCCGGTAGTGCCTGTGGACCTTCCGGCAGCGCTCCGCGGGCTCCGGTGTGCCGCCGTCGATCCGGCGGTGGGTGGGCCGACGGCTGTCCGCCGCCGGCCCGTCGCCGGGCGTGGGACGCCCGGCGCGGGAGGCCGGGCATCGGGGTCGGCTGCGCGACCGGCGCGTTCCCAAGGTCGAACTCGTGCTGAACGTGAGTTTTCCGGCGTTCGCCCGCTGTGCGAACAGTTCGTGACGCTGGCCCGGGTGCTTCCCCGGTGGGAGCGAAACGCCCTGGTAGGGCGATATGAAGAGGCGCGTGCAGTCCACGGGCGGCAGGTCCGGGGACTCCGGACGGCGCAGGGGAGATCTCGTGGGGCAAGTGGGACGTTCGGATCGCCGTCGGCGGACTGCTCGGGCGTCGGCCGCGCTCCTCGCCGCGGTCGCCGTGGTTCTCACTGCGGCCGGCTGCGGTGGCGGCGGCGACGCGGGCGACGCGGCGCCGGCCGCCGGCACGGCCCCGGGGACGGCCCCCGGCACCACCGCGAGCGCTCCGGCGCCGCTCGACGTCCTGGTGACCAACGACGACGGCGTCGCGGCGGCCGGTATCGACGCGGTCGTCCGCGGGCTGCGTGACCTGCCCGGCGTGACGGTGACCGTCGTCGCGCCGGCGGCGAACCAGTCCGGCACCGGTGGGAAGACGACCATGCCCACCCCGACGCACCGCGACGCGGCCACCGCCAGCGGGATCACGGCGACCGCCGTCGACGGCTTCCCGGCGGACGCCGTCACGGTGGCGCTGGACGTCCTGCGGCTCACCCCGGACCTGGTTGTCTCCGGCATCAACCAGGGCCAGAACCTGGGTCCGGTGGTCGACCTCTCCGGCACCGTCGGCGCGGCCAGGGCGGCCGCGTCCCGTGGGGTCCCGGCGATCGCGTCGAGCATGGGGACGGGTGACGCCTTCGACTTCGCCCCCGCCGCCAAGCTGGTCACCGACTGGGTGACCGCGCACCGGGCGGAGCTGTCGGCCGGCGCGCCCTCGAGCGGCCCGCGGGCCACCATCGCCAACCTGAACATCCCGAACTGCGTGGCCGGCGGCCGCATCCGCGGTGAGCGTGAGCTGCCGACCCAGCCGGCGCTGCCGGACCTGGCCGTCGCGCTGGCCCCGCAGGACTGCACGTCGAGCGCGGAGCCGGGCGGGGAGGTCGCCGCGTTCACGGCGGGCTTCGCGACGCTCACCGAGATCCCGGCCAGCCCGGCCACCCCGGCCGCGGTCGTGACCGCGGCCCCGGCGGGGCCGTCGCCCGCCGCGAAGTAGTCCCGCCGACAAGCGGGCCCGCCGCAAACCGGCAGGTCACCGGCCAGCCGGGATTCATCGGAGGGCCATTGCGGCCACCTGACGTCCGATTCCGGCCGCGTGGGCGGCTGGAACTCCACAACAGAGCAGAAGGGGTACCGATGTCGGGTACTGGGGGGAAGACCGCGGCGCGCAGAGCGACCCGCGTGTCGGCGGTCGTGGGTTCGGCGGTCATGGGCATCGCGCTGGCGGTGCCGTTCGCGGTCGCCGTCGGACCGGCGGCGTCGGCGGCGGCACCGGCGGTGTCCGCGGGCGGGGACGAGGCCGGGGGGGCCGGATCGACCGTGCCGACGGTGCTGTCCACCGCGACGCTGCCCGACAGCCCGTTGGCCGACTTCTCCAACGGGCTGATCCGGGGATCGGTCGACACCGACCGCGGGGTCGACCTCGGCGGGATCGGCAGCGACCTGTTCCCGGCCGGCCGCCCGAACGAGTTCTGGACGGTCACCGACCGGGGCCCGAACGGGCAGATCAAGATCGACGGCAAGAACCGGCGGACCTTCCCGGTGCCCGGCTTCGACCCGGCCATCCTGCGGGTCCGGGCCGACGGCTCGACGATCAAGGTGCTGGACGCGCTGCCGATCACCACCGCGCACGGCAGGCCGGTCACCGGGCTGTCGAACATCAACGGCTTCGACGAGACCCCGTACACCTGGGACGCCCAGACCCCGCTCCCGTTCAACCCGAACGGTCTGGACACCGAGGGGCTGATCCGCACCCGGTCCGGCGAGTTCTGGCTGGTGGACGAGTACAGTCCGTCGCTGCTGCGGGTGAGCGCGCGCGGCCAGGTCCTGGCCCGCTACATCCCCGCCGGTGTCAGCCTGACCGGGGCTGACTACCCGGTCGTCGCCTCGCTGCCGGGCGTCCTCGGCGCGCGCAAGATCAACCGCGGCTTCGAGGGCATCGCGCTGGCTCCGGACGGGCGCACGCTGTACCTCGCAGTGCAGAGCCCGCTGCAGCTGCCCGACGCCGACACCGGCAACGCCTCCCGCAACGTGCGGATCTTCCGGTTCGACACCGCCAGCCGCGAGGTGACCGGCGAGTACGTCTACCGCTTCGAGGACGTAGTCACCTTCGACCCGGACGCCGACGGTGACCCGTCCGAGATGAAGATCTCCTCGCTCGCCGCCGTGGACGGGAACACTCTGCTGGTCAACGAGCGGACCGACGCCGTCTCCCGGCTCTACAGCGTCGACCTGCGCCGGGCGACGAACATCCTCGGCAGCCGGTGGGACCGCACGGCGACCGCTCCGTCCCTCGAGTCACTGGCCGACCCGGCGAAGGCTGGCGTCACCGTGTTGCCGAAGCGTCTCGCTGTCGATCTCGAAGGCGTTGCGGGCATGCCGGACAAAATTGAGGGCATCGCGATCGTTGATCGACGGACGATCGCCGTCGCGAACGACAACGACTTCGGGCTCGGATCGTTCAACGAGGCCGGCCAGCTCGTGGATTCGGGTGTCGAGAGCAAGATTCTCCAGCTGCGGCTGAACCGACCGCTCGGCTGATTCCAGGCCTCGCCCGAGGCCCCGTTTCCGGGCCTGCTCCCAGCTCCGACCCGTTCGTCGCCCGTCGGTAGGTGGTCCTCGGCCGTAACACGCCGGCTACCTTTCATGCCCGACTGGCAGACGCTCCACTCGCTCCCACGGAAGCCTCTACGGTTCCACTATCCCAGTCGGGGGCGGGCGGCGACGAGGTCGGCGGCTCCTGGCGCCCCGCCCGTCGGCACACCTGCCCTGTGTGTCGTCGTGAATGCGGTAGATCCAGTACAGCGCAGGCCATCTAGCGAAACGGAGCGGTCATCGATGGGTGGAGAAGACGGCACCGTCTGCCCCCGGACAGGCGCGGCCACCATGTCTGCGGCCGGCTCGGCCGAGGTCCTCGCATCAACGCGATCCCAACGAGAGGTGGCCGGCACTCTCCCGGGCTTCTCCGCTCGCCGCGGGTCCCGCGAATCATGAGCGGCCGGCACAGCGCCCGGCGCCGGGCCGTCCGACGTCCCCACGTGCGCCGCGTCGACCGGGCCTACCGCGTCTACCGGGCCCACGTCGCCGACCGGGCGTATCTCGCCGAGCGCGCGGACGTCGCCGACCGCAGATCGGCGTTCCTCGCCACCACCGCGAGCCTGGCCGTGATCGTCGCCGCCTTCGGAATGCTGGGCCTGATGGCCCTCGGTACCGCGGCGTGACCGGCCCCCTGTCCGCGGGCCGGTGCGCCGGCGGCGTCGCGCCGCGGCGGCTGGAACGACCCAGGGAATCTCCCCGCCCGCGCCCGCGAATCCGGGCGAGCGTGCCGCTTACCCGCGGCTGCCTGATGCCGTCGGGGGTTCCCGCCCGACGCCGCGGGGGTGGCGCCCGCGAGATCTGACCGTACTGCCCGCGATCCGGCGGGACGATGATCCGCTTAGTGCGGATCATCGTCCCGCCGGGTGAGCGGCTCAGGTTTTGGCGGGCAACTCGACCTCGTCCGGGAGGAGATCCGCGGCGTTCTTCGCCGCGATGCTCCGCACGGCTGCGGCTGCGGGTGCGGGTCTCAGCGGGCGGCGCCGGTGTTCGCGGTGGGGACGGCTTCGTCGCGGGCGGCCACCATCGCGCCGCGGTTGACCTTCGTCGCCTCGCTGCGGGGGATGGCGTCCACCAGCTCGACCGTCTTGGGGACCTTGTAAGGGGCGAGCCGGCTCTTCGCGTAGCTGATGATCTCGCTCGCGCTGGGCGGCTCGGCGTGGTCGGCCGGTTCGATCACGGCGTGGACCCGGCGGCCCCACTCGGGGTCGCGCAGGCCGATGACCACGACGTCGGCGATCTTCGGATGGTCGATGAGGGCGGCCTCGACCTCGGCGGGGAAGACGTTGGCGCCACCGCTGATGATCATGTCGACGCGGCGGTCCACCAGGTGGAGGTAGCCGTTGCCGTCGAGGTAACCGAGGTCGCCGGCGCTCTGGAAACCGTCCGCGGTCCGGTGCAGCTTCGGGGCGGCGCCGAGATAGTGGGAGCTGGTGTCGGAGCCCGGTGTCCGCAGGTAGATCTCGCCGATCTCGCCGGTGGGCAGCTCCTGGTCGTCGGCGTCGAGGATGCGCACCTCGGTTCCCCGGATCCCGCGGCCCACGCTGCCCTGGTGCTCCATCCACTCGTCGCCGCGCAGCGCGGTGAGGCCGAGGCCCTCGGTCATGCCGTAGACCATGTGGATCTTCTCGGCGCCGACCAGGCCGGCCCAGCGGTGCACCAGCGACGGCGGCATCGGCGCCGCGCCCTGTGTGAACCACCGGATGCTCGACAGGTCACGCCCGTCCACGCCGGGCAGGTCGGCGATGCGCTGCAGCATCGTCGGCGTGGCGGTGAAGGTGGTGATCCGGTGCCGCTCGATGACGTCGACGACGCGGGCCGCGTCGAACTTCTCCATCACCACCAGGTGGTCGCCGCCGAGCAGGTTGTAGAGCGTGGTCAGCCCGTTGGCGTGGTACATCGGGGCCAGCACGAGCACGGTCTGCGGGCGCGGTACGGGGCCCCAGCTCTCAGCGAGCGGCGTGGCCATCCGCGCGACGTAGACGGACTGCCGGTCACTCACGATGACCTTGGGTGTGCCGGTGGAGCCGCTGCTGCAGATGCCGTGGATCTGCGGCGAGGTCGCGTCGGGCAGGTCGGGCACGTCGAGGCACTCGGTCGAGTCGATCCACGCGAGGTCCTCGCCGCCGAGATAGACCCGGGGTTCGATGACCTCCTTGAGCCGGCCCAGCTCCCACTCCGGCACGTCCCAGCGCACCGGTATCGGCACCGCGCCGAGCTTCCACGCCGCGAACACGGCCAGGACGAACTGCGGCGAGTTGCGCAGCCCGAGCCCGAGGTGCTCGCCGAAGCCCAGGCCGCGCTCGGCCAGCGCACCGGCGAGCTGGCTGGAGCGCCGGTCGAGCTCGCGCCAGGTGAAGGCGGGCTCCCCGCCGTCGAGCGCGATGTGGCGCAGGGCCAGATCGTCGGGGCGCTCGGCGGCTAACTGCCGGATGCGCCGAGCACTGCTGACCTGTTCTTCCACGGAATGCTCCTCTGACCGGTCCTGGCAGCGGCGTGTCACGGGGGGACGTCGGTGGGACGTCGGATGGGGAGAAGCCCCCGGCGCGTTCGCCGGCCCGGGGCATGGCGGCGCGCTGAGAGAGTTCAGCTGGTTCACGCGGGGGTTCGGAGCGTCGCACGGAGATCGCCGGGGGCCGCTCGGGGCGCCGGGCCATGGCTGTCTCAGGCACGGCATTTGGTGGGTGAATGCATGCTTGCAACCCAGATGTGCGAAGTCAACCTCTAGTTTTCCGACACCGATGGACTTCCCAAAGACGAGAGTGTCGTTCTACAGTGACGCCGGACACGGTGGCGACGGAGCCGACGCGACGGAGATGGGGTGGCCGATGGAGGACAGCGCTTCGGAGGGCGCGTTCAAGGGCGTGCGGGTCGTCGAGCTCGCCCAGTGGGTCTTCGTGCCCGTGGCCGGCGCGCTCCTGGCTGACTGGGGCGCGGACGTCATCAGGGTCGAGCGCCCGGAGGGCGACCCGTACCGGGCGCTGGCGACCCAGGGGATCGGGACCGACGGCGGCGGGGTGAACCTCTCGGTCGCCCTGGCCAACCGGGGCAAGCGCTCGGTCGCGCTCGACCTGCGCGGCGAGCAGGGCAAGGCGATCCTCCACAAGATGCTGGAGACGGCGGACGTCTTCCTCACCAACTTCCGGCCGGGCGCGCTGCGCCGGCTGGGGCTCGACGCCGACGAGCTCACCCGCCGGTACCCCCGGCTGGTCTACGCCCGCGGGCACGGCTTCGGCGCCCGCGGGCCCGACGCCGACCATCCCGGCTACGACTCCTCGGCGTTCTGGGCCCGCGGCGGGATGGGGTACACGCTGACCCCCGAGGAGCGGGAGTACCCGATCAGCCAGCGGGGCGCGATGGGCGACCGCAACGGCGCGATGGCGCTGGCCTTCGGGATCGCCGCCGCCCTGCTGGGGCGCACCCGCACAGGCAGGGGCACCGTCGTCGACGTCTCCCTGCTCGCGACGGCCATGTGGACGCTGTCCTCCGACCTCCTCGTCGCGCTGACCGGGCAGGCCCCGCGCATCTCCAGCGGCCCCGGTGACGGCCCGAACCCGCTCGTGGGCGCCTACCGGACGAAGGACGGCCGGCACATCCAGCTGGTGTTCCTGGAGTCCGACCGCTACTGGGCGCCGTTCTGCGAGCTGATCGGGCGCGGTGACCTCGTCGCCGACCCGCGGTTCGCCGACCTGCGGGCCCGCGGCGAGAACCGGGTCGCCTGCCGGGCCGAGCTCGAGGCGGCGTTCGCGACCCGGACCTTCGAGGAGTGGAAGGACCTGCTCGCGGGCATCGACGCGCCGTGGGCCCCGGTGCAGTCCGTCCTGGAGCTGGTCGACGACCCGCAGGTGGTGGCGAACGGCTACGTCGGCGAGGTGCGGCTCGACGGCGGCGGCTCCTACCGATTACCAACTGTCCCCGTCCAGTTCGACTCCCAGCCTCCCGTGCCCCGGCGGGCTCCCGAGCACGGCGAGCACACCGAGTCCGTGCTGCTCGAGCTCGGCTACACCTGGGAAGAGATAGCCGCCCTCACCGAGGCCGGAGCGATCCCGTGACGGCCGGCCCCGCGGCGGCGTCCGCACCGGCCGGCCCGGCGGGAGGGTCCAGCCCGGCCGCTCCGGCGGCGGCGCCCACGCGGCCGGTCCCGGAGCCGGACGAGCGTTCCGCGCCGTACTGGGCGGCCGCGGCGCGGCACGTCCTCACCGTCGCCCGCTGCGCCCGCTGCTCCACCTACGTCGTGCCGCCGGACCACACCTGCCCGCACTGCGGCAGCACCGACCCGGGCTTCGCCTTCGAGCCGGTGAGCGGCAACGGGACCGTCCGTTCCTGGACCGTGGTCCGTCAGTCGTTCCTGCCCGGCTTCCGCGGCGAGGTGCCCTTCCTGCTCGTCGACGTCGAGCTCGCCGAACAGCCTGAGCTGCGCGTCATCGGCCGGCTCCTGGACGGCCCCGACGCGGCGCTGCGCATCGGCGCCCCGGTGGCGGTGGCCTTCGAGGACGTCGCCGACGGCGTCTCCGTCCCCGCCTTCACCCTGGCCGAGTCGAGCGCCACTGGCCCCGGCGAGGTGCGGTCGTGAGCGCGCGGCCGGGCTCCAAGGGCCAGGTGGCGATCGTCGGCTACGCGCACAGCGACGTCACCCGGCACGCGGGACGTCCACTCGGCGCGCTCGCCGTCGACACGGCACGTGCGGCGATCGCCGACGCCGGTCTCACCGCCGGGCAGGTCGACGGGTTCGTCACCTCGGCGCTGTTCCCGACCTCCGGAGCGCACGCGGCCGAGGACGGGGTCAGCCTGGTCTCCGCTGACTGGCTGGCCCAGCGTCTAGGCGGCGAGCCGCGGTACGTGGCCGGCTTCCAGGGCATCGGCCAGATCCCCGGCTCGGTGGCGCTGGCGGTGAACGCCGTGGTGAGCGGCGCCGCCGACTACGTCGTGATGCACCGCGCGCTGCACAACCCGAAGGGGAGCTACCACACCAACCCGATGCGGACCGCCGGCGGCGCGCAGCAGTGGACGGTGCCGCAGGGCTTCTTCGGCCCCCTGTCGATGATCGCGCTGCCCTACAACGAGTACCTCCAGCGTTACGGTGCCAGCCGGGAGGCGATGGCGGCCGTGGTCGCCGAGGCGCGCAGGAACGGCGCGCGCATCCCGTGGTCGTACTGGCACGACCGGCCGCTGACGACCGAGGAGTACCTGGCCGCGCCGCTGCTGAGCGACCCGATCTGCCGCTACGACTGCGACATCCCGGTCGACGGCGTCGCCGCCTTCGTCTTCACCTCGGCCGAGCGGGCCCGTGACCTGCCGCACCGCCCGGTGTACGTCGCCGGCCAGGCCTCCTCGGCGCCGCCGCGGCGCCGGCTGCCGCTGCACTGGCCGCTCGACGACATCATGGCCAGCGGCACCGCGCTGGTGAAGCGACTGTGGGAACAGTCCGGGGTGAGCCCGGCGGAGGTGGACCTGCCCCAGGTCTACGACGGCTTCTCGCCGTTCGTCTACTTCTGGCTCGAGATCCTCGGCCTGTGCCCGGTCGGCGAGGCGCACCGCTTCGTGCAGGACGGCGGGATCGACAGCGATCGCCCCGGCGGGCTGCCGGTGCTCTCCGGCGGCGGGGCGCTGGGCAACGGGCGGATGCACGGCATCCCGCAGATGCTCGAGTGCTACCTGCAGCTCGCCGGCCGGGCCGGGGAGCGCCAGCGCGAACGGGCGACCGTCGGGGTCGCCTGCGCGTCCTCACCGCACTACGGCGGCGCGGTCGTCTACACCACGGCGCCGCGCTGACCCCGGCCCGCTGTCCCCGGCCTACTGACCCGGCCACTCGACCCGGCCCGCTGATCCGGCCCCGCCGACCCCGGCCGCCGTACCTGAACCAGTCACCCGACGCCCCGCGTGGGCATGCGCACCGAGAAGGGAACGAGCCCGTGGCAGCGATCATCGCGGAGCGCCGCTCGTACGTGGCCGGCACCTGGGTCGAGGGCGACGAGGTCTTCGCCGTCGAGAACCCGGCCGACGAGACCTCGGTGGCCGACCTGCCGGCCACCCCCCTGAGCGAGATCGAGCGCGCGATCACCGAGGCCCGGCGCTCCTTCGACGAGGGCGTGTGGGCGGAACGCCCGCCGGCCGAGCGGGCGAAGGCGCTGGGCGCGTTCCTCGACTACTTCCAGTCCGCGCGGGCCGAGCTCGTCGCCACCATGGTCGCCGAGGCGGGCCAGCCCACCGGGTTCGCCGAGCGGGCGCAGTTCGGTGCCGGCCTCGGCCTGGCCCGCGGCACCATCGACCTCTACCTTTCGATGTCGCACGAGGAGGCCAACCCGGTACCGCTGGACGACCTCGTCCGGGCCGGGGCGAGCCTGAGCTTCCGCCGGCACGAGCCCGTCGGCGTCGTCACCGCGATCACCCCCTACAACGGGGCGATCATCATGGCGATGCAGAAGATCATCCCGGCGCTGATGGCCGGGAACTCGGTGATCCTGCGGCCCAGTCCGCTCACCCCGCTGTCGTCGCTGGTCTTCGGCGCGGCGGCGGAGGCGGCCGGGCTGCCGCCCGGCGTGCTCAGCGTGGTGGTGGAGGGCGGCGCCGCCGGCGCCGAGCTGCTGACCACCCACCGGGCCGTCGACATGGTCTCGTTCACCGGCTCGACCGTGGTCGGCCGGCAGATCCTCGCCCAGGCGGCCCCGACGGTGAAGCGGGTCGCCCTCGAGCTGGGCGGCAAGTCGGCCCAGATCTACCTGCCCGACGCCGTCGGGAAGGCCACCGCCGGGGCGGTCGCGGTCGTCGCCGCCACCGCCGGCCAGGCGTGCGTCGCCGCCACCCGGATGCTGGTGCCGCGCGAGCGCAAGGACGAGGTCCTCGACGCGGTGTCCCGCGCCTACGGCACCCTCACGGTCGGCCCGCCCGCCGACCCGTCCGCGAAGCTCGGGCCGGTGATCAGCGCCGGCCAGCGCGAGCGGTGCGAGCGCTTCGTCCGGCTGGCGGAGGAGAACGGCGGGAAGGTCGTCACCGGCGGCGGGCGGCCGGCCGGGCTGGAGCGCGGCTACTACTTCGAGCCGACCGTGCTCGACCTGCCCGACAACGCCAACCCGGCGGCCCAGGAGGAGATCTTCGGGCCGGTGATCAGCGTCCTGGGCTACCGGGATCTCGACGACGCCGTGCGGATCGCCAACGACAGCGACTACGGGCTGTCCGGCCAGGTCTACGGCGCCGACGTCGCCGCGGCGGTGGGCGTCGCCCGCCGGCTGCGAACGGGAGCGGTCAACGTCAACACCGCCGTGTTCAGCGCCTACGCGCCGGGCGGCGGCTACAAGCACAGCGGCCTCGGCCGCGAGCGCGGGCCGGACGGCATCCGCGCCTTCCAGGAAGTCAAGCACCTCGCCATCGGCGAGCTCCGCTGAGCCCGCCCCCGGACCGGAGGGAAACACTGATGACGTCATCACAGTCGCTGGACTGGCTGATCTCGGTCGACGACCACGTCCTGGAGCCGCCGAACCTGTGGACCGACCGGCTCCCGGCCAAGGACCACGACCGGGCTCCCCACATGGTGATCGACGACACGGGAATGGACTGCTGGGTCTACGACGGCAAGCGTTTCCCGAGCTCCGGGCTGAGCGCCGTCGCCGGGAAGGAGAAGGAGGAGTTCAGCCCCGAGCCCCTCTCCTACGCCGACATGCGGCCCGGTTGCTACGACCCACAGGCCCGCCTGGAGGACATGAACCGGGCCGGCATCCTGGCCTCGCTGTGCTTCCCGACGGTGACCCGGTTCTGCGGGCAGATGTTCTCCGAGGCGAGCGACCGCGAGTTCGGCCTGGTGTGCCTGAAGATCTACAACGACTGGATGATCGAGGAGTGGTGCGGCAGCGCTCCCGGCCGCTACATCCCGCTCACCCTCATCCCGCTGTGGGACCCGCAGCTCGCGGTGAAGGAGCTCGAGCGCTGCGCGGCGAAGGGGTCCACCACCTTCGCCTTCTCGGAGAACCCGGCCCCGCTGGGCCTGCCGACCATCCACGACCGCGACGGGTACTGGGAGCCGGTGATGGCTGCCGCGAACGACCTGGAGATGGTCGCGTCGATGCACGTCGGCTCCTCGTCGCAGGTGCCGAAGATCGCCCCCGACGCGCCGTTCATGGCGAACCTGACCTGGGGCGCGATGCGTACCTCGGGCGCGATGCTCTCCTGGCTGTTCAGCGGGATGTTCCAGCGGTACCCGAAGCTGAAGATCGCGCTCTCCGAGGGCGAGATCGGCTGGATGCCGTACTACCTGGAGCGCGCCGAGCAGGTGATCGACAAGCAGCGCCACTGGGTCAAGCGTGGTGTCCGCTTCAACGAGCACGCCGGGGCGGACGCCCTCGACCTGGACACCCTCGACATCCGCGCCAGCTTCCGTGAGCACGTGTTCGGCTGCTTCATCGACGACGCGCACGGCATCGCCAGCATCGACGAGATCGGCGAGGACAACATCATGTGCGAGACGGACTACCCGCACTCCGACTCGACCTGGCCGAACTGCATCGACGTCGTGAAGAACCGGATCGGCCACCTGTCGGAGGAGGTCCAGTACAAGATCCTGCGCGGCAACGCCGAGCGGCTGTACCGGTTCACGCCGGCCGAGCCGCCTGTGCTCGCGAAGGCCTGACATGGCAGGGCGGGCACCGCTCGCGGTCGTCGACCGCGAGCGGTGCATCGGCAGCGGCATGTGTGTGGACTACGCGCCGGGCACCTTCACCCAGGACGAGCAGGCCAAGGCGGTCGTCCTCGCCGAGGCCGACGACCCGGCCGACGTGGTGGGCATCGCCGTCGAGTCGTGCCCGACCGGCGCGCTGCGCCTGGCGCACGACGCGGGCCTGGCGCAGAACACAGGCCTGGCGCAGGACGGAACAGGAGCGTGACGAGCATGATGCTCGACGGCAAGATCGCCGTGGTGATGGGTGCCGGCTCAGGGGTCGGCCGCGCCTCGGCACTGCGGTTCGCGCAGGAGGGCGCCCGGGTGCTGTGCGCCGACATCCGGCCCGAGGGGATCAAGGAGACGGTGGCCGCGATCGAGGCGGCCGGCGGCACCGCGGCGGCAGCCGAGTGCGACGTCTCGAAGGAGGCCGACGTGGCCGCCGCGATCGGGGCCGCCGTGGCGCAGTTCGGCCGGATCGACATCGTCTTCAACAACGTCGGCGTCCCGACCCCGCGGCTGGGCGCGAAGCTGGAGGACCACACCGCCGAGGATTTCCAGCGGCTGGTCGCGGTCAACTTCGGGGGCGTCTTCAACGGCTGCAAGCAGGCCGTCCTGCAGTTCAAGCGGCAGGGCGGCGGCGGGGCCATCCTCAACACCGGGTCGGTCGCCGGGCTCGTCGCCTGGGGCGGCTCCGTCTACGGCGCCACCAAGGGCGCGGTGCACCAGCTGACCCGCGCGGTGGCCATCGAGGGCGCGCCGTTCGGTATCCGGGCGAACGCGATCTGCCCGGCCGGGATGCCGCACACCAACTTCATGGCCGCCGGCGGGCTCACCATCTCGGGGGACGCCCGGGAGAAGATGGTGGAGAACGTCGGGGCCACCCATCCGCTCGGCCGCCCGATCACGGCCGAGGACTGCGCCGAGGCCGCCGTCTACCTGGTGTCCGACCGGGCGCTCAACATCACCGGTGTGCTGCTGCCGGTCGACGGCGGATACGTGGCCAGGTGATTCGATGAGTACCACCGCCGCTCTCGACCGCGAGCGGGTCCGGCAGCTGTTCGACCTGCGCAGCAGCTACAACGTGCACATGGGCGGCGGCTACCGGCAGGACCCGTACCCGGTCTGGCACCGGCTGCGCGAGCAGGCCCCGGTGCATCCGGGAATCGTCCACGAGCTGACCGGCTTCGACGGCCCGGCGATGTTCTCCGGTCTGCCGTACCCCGACCGCCCGCACTTCTCCGCCTTCAGCTACGCCGCCTGCGACGCGGCCTACCGCGATCCCGACGTGTTCGCGTCGGCGGCCGGGCCGGTGGATCCCAACAACGGCCCGTACGGCGCGACGAACAGCATGCTGTCAATGGGCGGGAAGCAGCACCGCCGGTACCGCGGGCTCGTACAGCCCTCGTTCGTGCCGGGCAAGGCGAAATGGTGGATCAGCAACTGGATCGAGGAGACCGTCGACCTGCTCATCGACGGGTTCGTCGACGCGGGCCGCGCCGAGCTGAACGTGGACTTCTGCGCGGCCATCCCGGTGCTCACGATCACCAGCAGCTTCGGTGTGCCCGTCGACCAGGCGCTCGACATCCGCGCCGCGCTGACCAGGCCCGACGAGATCGTGCGGATGCTCGAGCCGATCGTCGCCGCCCGGCGTGCGGACCCACGGGACGACCTGATCAGCATCCTCGTGCAGGCCGAGATGACCGACGAGAGCGGGGTCACCCACCGGCTCACCGACGCCGAGATCTACTCCTTCTCGGTGCTGCTGCTGACCGCCGGCTCCGGCACCACCTGGAAGCAGATGGGCATCACGCTCACCGCGCTGCTGCAGCACCCCGAGGCGCTGGCCGCGGTACGCGCCGACCGCTCGCTGCTCCGGCTGGCGATCGAGGAGTCGCTGCGGTGGTCGCCCACCGACCCGATGTTCTCCCGCTGGGTGACCGAGGATGTCGACTTCTTCGGCGTGCACATGCCGGCCGGGTCGGTGCTGCACCTGTGCATCGGCGCGGCCAACCGCGACCCGGCCCGCTGGGACCGCCCGGACGAGTACGACATCACCCGCGCCCTGCGGCCGTCCTTCGCCTTCGGTGGGGGCGCCCACGTCTGCCTGGGCATGCATGTCGCCCGCGCCGAGATGCGGGTCGGGATCGGGGCGCTGCTCGACCGGCTCCCCGACCTGCGCCTCGACCCCGACCGCGAGGCACCCCGCTTCATCGGCATGTACGAGCGAGGCGCGACCGAGATCCCCGTCGTCTTCGGGTGACCCCGAGACCTCGGGGGTGAGGAGACATCCCATGAGCGAGACCGGTTACACCGCCCCGGACCTGAGTCTGCGCGGGGCCGAGCACATCGCGCGTTACCGGGAGACCGACGGCGAGGTCGGCTACCTCTGGAACGGCGTGCCGACCCTGCTGCTGACCACGGTCGGCCGGCAGTCCGGCGAGAAGCGCACCTCCGCCCTGATCTTCGCGCGGGACGGGGACGACTACCTCGTCGTGGCGTCCACCGGCGGAGCGCCGAAACACCCGGCCTGGTACTGGAACCTGACGGCGCATCCCGAGGCCGAGATCCAGGTCCGTGGCCTGCACCTGCCGGTGGTGGGCCGGACGGCGTCCGAGGACGAGAAGCCCCGGCTCTGGAAGATCGTGACCGCGAGCTGGCCCAACTACGACGTGTACCAGACCCGCACGGACCGGGTCATCCCGGTCGTCGTCCTCACCCCGTCCTGAGAAGCCGGCCTGCTGCCGCGATCGCGATGAAAGGAGCAGTACGGATGAGCGTCGCACCGGTCTTCTCCAAGGGCCGCGACCTCGACGCCACGGTCGAGGTCCTGCGCCCGTGGCTCGCGGCCCGATTAGGCGTCGACGACGTCACGCTGGGCGAGCTGACCTATCCGACCGGGGCCGGGGTCTCCAACGAGACGATCCTGCTCGAAGCCCGCTCGGCGGGCCGCGTCGACGACCTGGTCCTGCGGATCGGGCCCAGGCCCGAACACCAGATGTTCCTCGACCCCCGGTTCCGGATGCAGTACGACCTGCTGGTCGCCCTGCGCCGCAACGGCTCGGTGCGCGTCCCGGAGACGCTGTGGTTCGAGGACGACGCCGCGCTGCTCGGGCAGCCGTTCTTCGTGATGCGCCGGATGCGCGGCCGGGTGCCGGTCAGCATGCCGGTCTACAACAAGACGGGGTGGCTGACGGAGGCGACACCCGCCCAGCGGCGGACCCTGTGGGAGAGCGCGATGCGCCAGTTCGCCGCCATCCACGTGATGCCTGTGGACGAGGTGGGCTTCGTCGACCTCGCCGAGCTGGGCAGCACCGGCCCCGAGCAGCAGCTCACCTACTGGAACCGCTTCGCGGCGTGGGCGCTCGAGGACGAGGTGCCCGATGCCGTGCGCACCCTGTTCGAGTGGCTGGCCGCGAACCGGCCCGCCGAGCCCGTGCCGGGCCTGTCCTGGGGCGACGCCCGGATCGGCAACATGATGTTCGGCGACGACTTCGAGGTCGTCGGCGTCATGGACTGGGAGCAGGCGTCGCTGGCCGGCCCGATGGCCGATCTCGGCTGGTGGCTGCACTTCGACGAGATCCACAGCTCCTTCCAGGGCGTGGGGCGCCTCGACGGCCTCGGCACCCGGCAGGAGACCATCGACCTCTGGGAGGAGCTGACCGGCCGGCGGGTCGAGAACCTGCTCTGGCACGAGGTCTTCGCCTGCGTCAAAACGGCCCTGCTCGGCCTGCACACCCGTCGGTCGATGCGGCTCCCGCTGGCGGGCAGGTCGGAGCGCGGCCCCTACCTGGAACGCGCCTACCGCCTGCTCGACCTCGACCCGGAGGAACTGTCATGAGCATCCCGGGCGGCCCCGCGCCATGGGACGAGGAGGTCGTGCGATCGCCCGAGTGGCTCACCGCGGTACTGGGTGAGTCGTGGCCCGGGGCGGTCGTCACCGGCACGACGGTGACGCAGCGGCTGCAGACCGTCGCGACGAAGGTGCGCTTCCAGGTCGGGTACGCGCAGGCGGTCGACGGCGCGCCGGCGGCGCTGTGCGCCAAGGGGTACTTCAATCCCGCCGTGCGCGGGCGAGGCACCCGCGTCGAGGCCGACTTCTACCGGCAGTGGGCCTCCACCCTGCCGGTGCGGACCCCGCCGTGCGTGCACGCCGCGGTCGACGAGGAGACGAACCACGCGCTCGTCCTGATGGAGGACCTGGTCGAGGCCGGCGCCACCTTCCTCGACCCGCTCGTGGGTTACAACGCCGAACAGGCCACCGGCACGCTCGACCAGCTCGCCTCGCTGCACGCGGCGACGTGGGAGGACAAGGGCGAGCTGACGGCCGCGTTCCCGCCCCGGCTCGCGTCGCTCGCCCGGGTCCTGACGCCCGAGCAGCTCCAGACCCAGCTCGACGACGGCCGGGTGCCGGCGGTGCCGGATGACGTCCGCCGCGCGGACCGGCTGCTGGCGGCGATGGGCAGACTGGCCGGGATCAGCGACCAGCCGCGCTGTCTCGTCCACGGAGACCTGCACACCGGCAACGTCTACGAGCTGGCCGACGGTTCCCCGGGGCTCATCGACTGGCAGGTCGCCCAGCACGGCGTGTGGGCGTTGGACGTCGGCTACCACCTGGCGGCGGTCCTGGATCCCGATGAGCGGGCCCGCTCGGAACGCGACCTGCTCGACCACTACCTCGGCCGGCTGGCCGCCCACGGCGTCACCCCGCCCGCGCGCGACGACGCCTGGTGGGCGTACCGGGCACATCTGCCCTACGGCTTCTACCTGTGGGCGATCACCCGAGCGGTGGACCGCCCGATCGTCGAGCACCTGACCGGACGACTCGGCCTCGCTGTGGCCCACCACGGAAGCCTGGACCTACTCGGAGTCTGACCGCCGATCCGATCCGGGCCCAGGCGGGCTCGGGTCGGGCTGTGGGTCTGGCGCCTACCGCGCGGCCTGAGGCAGCGGTTGCTTCCGTGCGGACGGGGGAGCCTGCTGCGGCAGGACCGTGGGGTCGGCCCGCTGGACCTTGACCCGGGGGCCTGCCGGCTTTGTCTCGGCCTGGGCGTCGGTCGGCTGGGGGCCGTCGGGCTGCTCCTGCTCCGGGCTGCCGCCGAGGGCTGCCAGGCAGAAGGACCACAGGTAGTCGCCGATCGACTCGGCCGTCTCGTCCGTTCTGGCGAACGCGTAGTGGTGGTAGACGGAGGTCACCAGCCGGGCGACCACCGTGGCGTCGCGCTCGATGTGCCGCGGGGTGAGCAGGCCGGCCTCCTGCGCCGCGGTCAGCTCGCGGGCGACCAGGTCGGCGAACGGCCGGGTCGCGTGCGCCAGCTCCTCCGGGTACAGCTGGTGCAGGCGCCAGTGCTCGGCGGGGATGAACCGGGCCCCGGCACCCTCCCAGCCCGGCGCGTTCAGCGACGACACCGCGGACCGCACGTAGTGGCGCAGCCGGGCGACCGGGTCCGGCAGGTGCTGCGCGGACGCCTCGTAGCGCGCGGTCTGGTTGGCGATGATGTCCTCGATGACGGCCAGCAGCAGCTGATCCTTGCCGGTGAAATGCCGGTAGAAGGTCTGCGTCGCGATGCCGGCTTCCTTCACGAGCTCCTGCGTCGTGAAGCGGGCGCCGTTGACCAGGATGAGTCGCTCGGCGGCCTCGACGATGACCTTCGCCTGCCGCATGCTGCGCGATCTCGAACGCTGGACCGACGGTGAGCGGTCGGCGGCGCGTTCGGCCCAGGACACCCTCCGACGTTACCAGCGTCGGCGTCCACACCGTTCGTCCCCGAGGGATCTCCGTGCGCACCGCACCTGTATTCCCGCCCGCCCGGTCCGCCCCCGTCGCGACCGGACCGCACCCGGAGCGCGACCGACCACGACCGGGCCGGATTCGGGACCGTGGTGGCGCAGGTCACGCCGGTATTCGTCGTTTGTGCGGGCTTGGCCGGGTGACCGAGATGCGTAGCGCGCAGGCCCTGTCCTTCAGGTCGGGGTCAGCGCATCGACGACAGCGTGACAGGCGTGCCTGCTATGCTGTCACCTGTGGGG
>NZ_JALKFY010000626.1:0-26663 GCF_023242985.1 Frankia sp. Mgl5
ACGATCGCACCCGAGACCACCGCCTCGAGGACCATCACTCCTCGACGGCCGCTGCCCGGTCTTCTGACCGGCAGCGGGGGGGGGGGGGGGGGGCCCCCCCGCCCCCCCCCCCACGGTTCCGTCGGCGGTCGGTCAGTGCCGGGCGAACTGGCTGCCCGTCGTCTGCACCGAGGCGGGTGCCAGGTTCACGGTCTCGACAAGCTGCTCGCCGTAAACGTCGGTGATCCGCACGGTGAACGGCCCCGGGCCGAGACCCTGCGGTGCCACGAAGTAGTTCCACATCTCCCGCGGCAGCGCCGTCCAGGCCCCGTTCACCCGAACCTCGAGCGAGACGACCGGATTGCGGTGGTTACGGACCTGAATGGCCAGCCAGTAGGCCGACGACCCCTCCTTGACCCGGAACTGGACGGATCCGATGTCAGCCGGGCTCACCAGCCGCCAGGTGACGTCGACCAGCCCGGGCACGCCGCCGGCGATCCGGGCGAAGGCCTGCTGGCTCAGGTCGAGATGACCAGGACCGCACTCCGGGCACCGGTCGGTGACCTTCACGACCGTGGTGCCACCGGGTCCGGTGACCTCGATGTACGCCCCGCAGGCGCGGGCCGTCTCGTAGTCGAGCTCGTTCATCGCCACTACCGGCATGGCCGGGTCGGTCAGGCGGTCGAACATGCAGTTGCCGCCGCCGTCCGCGCCGTAGTGCGTCGCCGGACCGGTGCGGACCACACCCGGCTGGATCCGGCCGGGTGTGACCGGCACGGTTGTCGGCCCTGCCGGTGCGCCCGGCGCCGGCGTGCCTGTCACCGAAGGCCGGCCGGGCGGCGCCGACGGACCGGTGGGTGCGGTCGAGGCACCGGTACCCGGCCCGGCGGTGCCGCCGATCGTCGGCCCGGCGGAAGGATCGGGGCTGATCGAGGGTGCTGAGCTGGCCGTGGGCACCGAGGTGGGCGTGGACGACGGACCGGGCGTAGACGCCGCGGTCGCGGTGCTGACCGGGTCGGGCTCCGGCGGACCACCGCCGACCGCCGGTTGGCAGCCGGTGGCGAGGACTGCGGCGGCTGCTGCCGCCGCCATGCCGAGCAGGGCACGCCGAACCGGCGAGACGAAACCTGGGGCGGGGGACATCGGAACTACCTCCGTGGCCGGAGCGCCGACGACAGCCGGCGCCGCTCTGCCCCTCCCCGGACCTCGCACGCTAGCGGGTGTCGCGATCAGCCGTCGAGCGCCCAGGGTAGCTACGAGAACACTGTGGCGATCTCGAGGTCGCATGTTGTGTCGCGTTGGTTCTGGTATGTCCAATTGTTCGGAGGTCCGTGTACTGTGCAACCGCCGTCGGGCGGTGTCCGGGTCGGCCGCACAGGATCGGCTCGCGCCCCCGGCCGCCTGTCGCCGCGGGGGCTCCGGCCCAGGTGGCCCGGAGGACGCCGTGGTCGGGCCGGCCCGTTTCTGTCGTCGCCGGGTATTGCCGAAACACAGATATTGGTGGCATCCTACCGACACTTAGCCGGCGCCCTGGGGAGGACGAGGTGGATTCTGGTATAGCCGGGGGCGCCGCGACGGGGCGAGTTGGTTCCCGATATGCGGGTGCGGTTACCGGCGAGTACCTCACCCTCGGCGGTGTTCCAAAGTCACCATGGCCGAGGCCCGGCATGAGCCACGGCCCACCGGTTCACGGAAGTAAGCCCCGCTAAATAACCCGTACAGACCGGTCGATGGCTCTCCGTGCGCACGGAGAGCCTGACTTTCCGGCTCGACGGAACTTGACGGAATGCGTCGCGATGGCGGGTCGCCCGCCCGCGAAGCACTGCCTTCTCCGCGGCCGTCCGGACCCTCTCCGGTCGGCTGATCCGTCGTCCCGGCGCGCCCTGAAGGGCGTTGACCGATCGATTCTCTGATTCCGCCACGTACATAACGAGAGGTCACCGATGGCGCGTAAGAAGCGATTACTCGGCGCGGCCGTGGTCTGCGTCGCTACCCTTGTCCTGGGAGCCTGCGGGGGCGGTGATTCCACCACGGCCAGCCCGGCCAGCGATGCCTCCAGCAAACCCGTTTCGGGTGGCATCGCGCGAATCATCATGACGAGTGACCCGACCAGCCTGGACCCGGCGTCGCTGGCCAACCAGGCGCCGATCACGGCGGTGCTGGGCAACGCCCTGTACGGCACGTTGCTGACCACGGACGAGACCAGCAAGGTCGGCTACTCGATGGCCGACTCCTTCACCACGACCGACGGCGGCGCCACCTTCGAGCTGAAGCTGCGCCCTGACCTGGTCTTCTCCGACGGTACGCCCCTCAACGCCGCGGCTGTGAAGTTCAACTGGGACCGCATCAAGGACCCGGCCACCGCGTCGTCGAGCCTGCCGGAAGCGGCAATGGTCGCCTCGACCGAAGTGATCGACGACCGCACGATGAAGGTCACGATGACCACGCCCATCGCGGCGTTCGCGCAGGCGGTTGTCGGCACGGTTCTGAACTGGGTGGCCTCGCCGGCAGCCCTGCAGAAGGGCAAGCAGTCCTTCGACGAGAAGCCGATCGGCGCGGGACCCTTCACCCTGCAGAGCTGGACCCGTCAGGCCGAGATCAAGCTCACGAAGAACCCACGCTACTGGGACGCGCCCAAGCCCTATCTCGACGGGATCACGCTGCGCACGGTGCTCGACTCCAACCAGCGTTACAACACTCTGACCAGCGGCGGCGCTGATGTTTCCATCGAAACAAACTGGATCAACCTCGGGAAAGCCGAGGCCGCTGGCCTCCCGTCCGACCTGCTGCCGCTCAGTGGTGGAAACTTCCTGGCGCTCAACACGCGCCGAGCCCCGTTCGACGACATTCGGGCTCGGCAGGCCGTGTCCGCGGCGCTGGACATCGACGCGCTGAACCTGGCCGCCTACAACGGGAAGGGCAGTGTCGCGGACACGCTGTTCGCCGATGCCTCACCCTTCTACTCGAAGACGCAGCTGAGGTCCACCGACCGGGCGAAGGCACAGCAGCTCTTCGACGAGCTGGCGGCCGAGGGAAAGCCGGTGTCGTTCACCTTCTCCAGCTATCCGACCAGTGAGAACAAGGCGATCGCGGAGAACGTCCAGGCCCAGCTCAGCAGCTTCAAGAACGTCAAGGCCGAGGTTGCGATCATCGATTTCGCGAAGGGCGCCGCGCTGCGCGCGACCCACGACTTCGACATGGTCATCTCGTCGGCGGCCTTCCAGGACCCCGAGCCGCGGCTGCTGGCGAACTTCACCGGGAACTCACCGGCCAACATGTCCGGTCTCGCGGACCCGGAACTGGATGCGGCCCTGCTGGCCGGCCGGACCGCGACCTCGGTGGCCGATCGTAAGGCGGCCTACGACAAGGTACAGGCGCGACTGACAGCGATGACGCCGGTCATCTTCCTCATGCGATCGGCCCCCGGCGCGATCGCGGCCAAGAACGTCAACGGCCTCAGGCAGTACGGCGCCGGCTCCCTGCTGCCCGAGGAGCTGTGGATCGAGAAGTAGCCCCCGCGGTGGCGCCCCGGGAACGCCGTGTACCTCACGGCCCCGGGGCGTCAGCGTGCCCGCGGACGCCGCACCCGTTGGCGAAGCGGAGATCTCACCGGTTCAGCGTGCCACGGACGCGGCTGGCGGTGGCGGCGGCGTCCCGTGGTCGTCTCGTCCCTGATGCGCTGGCCGGCCATATCGGGTCCGGCCGCACGCCTGCTTCAGAGCAATCCTCAGGTTTTGACCCGCGCCGGTTGGGGTCGTACGAGATACTGGCGGGGTGTTGCACACCCTTGGAGCGGCACCGGTGTTTGGTGCCGCTGCGCTCTTTTTCCTGGTCGAGGTGATCCGGCACCGGCCGTTCGTCGGATCGGCCCGGCGGTCGACGTCGCTGGCCAGGGCACTGGTGTGTGCCGGTCTGGGAATCGCTCAGATAGATCTGCCCTCGGGTACGCCCACCTGGGCCGCAGTAGTGATGCCCGTGATCGGGCTGATCTTTCTCTGGTGGGAGCCCTCGGCATCTGGGTGTGGCAGGGCTGGAGCGAGAGCCCGGCCCGGCCTGGTGACCGGACCGGAAGAACTCCGACCTCCGTGAGCTCGGTGCCGACATCCCGGCACTGAACTCAGGAGCTGGGCTTCGGCGGTCGGAGACACGGGCGGTCCGCTCATTCCCGGGTCATCCGCCGATACTTTCCCGGATCCTCGCGGTGGTTTGCCGGCCGGCCCATCTCATCACCGCGGCGGGCAGCATCAGCACGCTACCGGCCTCCTTCCGGACGACATCGAAGGCCAGTTCCAGTGTCTGCAGCATCGGGGTGTAGGCCGGCGGGACCGAGGCGAACAGGCCCGCGGCAAACCGTGTGGCGACGGCAGCCGATCTCCAGAGGAGCCCCGCTGAGACCGCCTCGGCGAATGACTCCGTGGCGATCTCGGCGTCGGCGAACATGGCGAAGAGCTCGTCCAGGCCGGGGTCGGGCGTGGCCGTCCACACCCGCAGGAAACGTGCCCCCGCGGTGGGAAGGCCGCCTTCTTTCCGATCCTCCTCGATCGCGACGGCGAGGCGGGGCAGCTCCTCGGTGAGGATGTCGGCGTGCAGCCGCCGGGCGACCGCGAGCGCAGTGGCCACGAGGGGCTCTGCTCTTGCCTCCGGATCGTCGAGGAAGGACAGCTCCGCGAGGATCGCCTCGCTCTGCGCGTCAAAGTGCTCGCCCAACCGGGTCTGATAGCTGCCCCCGACGGCGAGCCGGCGCAGCTGGTCGTGAGTGTCCTTGGCCGACAGGCCGAGCTGGCGCAGCCGGCCCGGGTCGAGGACGGCCTGGACCATGCGCGTGGCACCGTCCAGCCGGCCCCAGATCCAGTCGTTGACCCGCCAGGACCTGCTGGCGAACCCGCCGAACCAGAACAGTTCCGTTCCGGCGATCTTGGCCGGGGTGGTGGGCCCGCCGAACGAGTTGGGGGTGAAGCCGCTGATCTGCTGGAGCAGCGCCTCCTGTTCCACCTCGGGCGGCGCGCCGGAGATCGCGATCTGGCACACCTCTACCGCCAGCAGCCTGCGCAGCAACGATGCCGGGGACGGCTGCGCGCCGTCGGGAAACAACGCCTCGACCAGGTTGTGCAGCAACTCGGCCTCGTCCGCCGCATCGGAGTCGCCAGCAGCGTCGGGAGAACCGGCCGCGTGCCGAACGCCGGGCGGGCCGGCCGGTGGACCGCCCGGCCGGGCGCGCGCGGCGACATGCCGCAGGTCGCCGCCCGCCTCGGCCAGGACGCGCGCGATCCGCTCCGCGACGGTGCCCAGCCGGTCAGGTAGGGAGGCGGCCGGGGCCTCCTTGGCCCCCGGCGGCAGCGGCCAGCGTGACAGCGCGGCCTGTACCCAGGAGCGAAGGCACTCCTGACGCTCCGTCGCGTCCGAGCCCCGCGCCGGGGGAGCCGGCGGCCGGGTGGCCCAGCTCCGCCAGAACACCTCGTCGTCGCGGCGGCATTCACGAAGCTCGGCCAGCGCCTCGTGGAGGCGCCGGCGGTGCCCGCGCAGCCGCCGGCGGGTAGTCACCTCGGCGGGGTCGGTCGGATCGGCGAGCCACATGGCGCGCTTGAAGACGTCGACCGCGAGGGCGCCGATGCGCTCAACCGGCTCGACCCCCCAGGCCCAGCGCGCGGGGTCGGCGTCAGCGGCTGGCAGATGGTCGTCCGGCGGTATGTAGGAGACGCCGCCGGCGCGCGTGCCGACGTCCCGTAGCACCGCTGCGAGCTCGGGACGGCTCCACCAGATCCGGGGCCGCGGGGCGGCCGCGGCCAGCAGCGCACCGATGCGATCGGCCTCCTGATACGAGCGTGTGGTCCGGTAGCCGCCCATCAGCTTCTCGGCGAGCTTCTCGTTGAGGTGGTGGACGATCCTCGCGCGGTCAGGGCGGTAGCGGCGGACCCGGTCGTTCGTCGCCTGGATCTCGGTGAGCTCGGCGTCGACCGACTGCGCGTAGGGCAACGTGGCCAGCGTCCGCAGCACCGCGGCCGGCTTCGGCGGCCGGTCGTCGGTATCGCTGCCGAGGCTGTAGACGTCGCCGAGGCCGGCGACCTCGGCCGGGGCGGGACTGCTCGGGTCGGGGTTCACATGCACCAGGAGCCGCCGTACCTGTTGCTCCGCCGGCTGGGCGTAGATCGCGGCGAGCGCCGGTTTCACCGGCTGGTTCAGCAGCACTCCGCCGTCCATGACGTACCGGCTCCGGTCGAACTGCGCCACCGCCGGCAGGCCCGCGCCGGCGCCCATGTCCGGATGGTAGGAATCCCTCCCCGCTTCCCCCACCGGGATGAAACTCGGTTCGAAGGCGACCGGAAACGACGCGGTGCTCCGGCTCGCCAGCGCCAGCCGATGGGTAATCCTCGCGTCCCAGAAGGGGTCAAGTCCGGGTGACACGTCCGCAGCGCGGGTGAATCGCAGCGCTCCGGTATGGGCCGATTCGATGATCTCCGTCCCGAAGTCGTCGACGCGCTGTTTCGGCTGGCCGCGCATCAGCGTCGTGTTGATGATCAGGTCGATCGGCCGCTCGCTCGCCGGCACATACCGCTGGGATCGTTCGCCCGCGGGCACGATGCGTTCGAAGGCACTGACCAGCTGGGGCAGGAAATAGTCATCGCCGCGCAGCAGGGACGCCGGGTGCGGCTCACGCGGGTCGTGCAGCAGCGCGTCGAACGAGCCCAACTCGGCCCACAACTCGCCGAGCGGGCGCAGATCGGCCCCGTAGGCCTGGGCATACGCCAGCAACGCCCCGTTGATGCCACCGGCCGACGTCCCCGCGATCACATCTGCCCGCGCCCTCCCGTGGACGAGATCAAGAAGTCCGCCGTAGACCGTCGCCGCTTCCGAAAAGCGCAGATCCGCCTTACCCGGGGCCGGATCACTCGGACGGCGCTGGGTAAGGCTGTTGATCTCGTTGACCACCCCGCTCATCCACACCGCGAGGCTTATCCCACCATTGAGAACGACCGCGATTCGAATGTCCTCCAGGTCGTCATGGTCGACATTGAGCTGGTTGCCGCTGCGGCTCATCGCTCTCCTTGACGAGAATCCCGTGTGCCGGGAACGGGGCCGGGCGTTCGTGGGATTTACCGGCAATCCTCACCCACGTCCGCCTCGTCGCGGGTGGGCCGCCACCATGCCGCGCATCCAATCATTGCGCCGGGCCGCTGGGAGTCGTGCCGCGCCGGCGTCGGCGGGCCCGCCGGTCAGTCGTACGGCGGCCCGTAACCAGCAGACGGGGGCCGGTGATGTCCCACAGCCGAATCCTGCTGTCGGTGACCGTGATGTACGTCTGGCCGTCGGCTCTGAGCGGTCAGGTGACCCGGCCGGAAGTCGGCACCGGAGCGGATTGTCGGTCCGGGATCTGGCGGGTGAGGAACATCGCGGCCAGGGCGATGGCGGCGAGCAGCGACAGAGCCGCACGCAGACCGTCGATGCGGGCGTCCGCGTTGGTGGCGGTGATCGCCTTGGCGGTGTCCGGCGGGACGCCGGCCTCGTCGAGCCGGATCTTCAGGTCCCGGTCGGACAGGAAGGGGACGCCCTCGGCCAGGCGCACCTCGGTCTGCGTGCTCAGCTCCGCCGGTACGGCGGGGTCGTGCCGTACGCCGGCCAGGAACGACGAGGTCAGCGCGGAGATGAGAACCGCCCCAGCTGCCGCGGTACCGATCGACGCGCCCAGGTTCGTCACCGTGTTCTGCACCCCACCGACCTCGCCGGTGTGCTCGTCGGCGACCGCGGACACGGTGACGCTGCCGAGCTGGGACGCGAGCGCGCCCACCCCGAGGCCGGCGAGCAGCATCGGCCAGGTCACGATCTCCGGTCCGGCGCCGGCGTCAAGCGCGGCGATCAGAATCGTTGTTCCGGCGAACAGGGAGAGGAAACCACCACGGACGATGCGTCGCGGTGAGACATGCGGGAAGGCTTTGGGAATGCCGACGGCAGCCACCAGCAGGGCGATGGACAACGGCAGCAGACGCACGCCGGTCGCGACCGCCGAGAGCCCGAGCGCCACCGACAGATACAGCGGCACCACGAAGAAGAGCCCCGCCTGGAGCAGATACTGGAAGAAGAACGACGTGAGCCCGGCCCGGAACGTCCGGTTCCGCAGCAGCGCCGGATCGAGCAGCGCGGCGGCGCCGCGGGCCAGCCGGTGATCCTGCCACCGGACGAAGAGCAACAGGATGGTTCCGCCCGCGAGGGCCAGCCAGATCACGGGTGAGAGCCCCAGCCAGACGGGCGCGCCGGGCGCCGGCCGGACCAGGCCCCAGCTCCCCGAGCGGAGGACGCCGTACACGATCAGCGCCAGGCCGGCCGCGGACAGCACGGTGCCCACGATGTCGAGACGTCCCTGCGCGGTCGGAGGCGTGTCCGCCATCCCCCGGGTCAGCCACAGGATGACGCCCACCACGAGGACCTCGCCCGCGAAGACCCAGCGCCAGGACAGGTAGGTGGTGAACAGGCCGCCGACGAGCGGACCCGCCGCGACCGCGATCGCGCCGGCGGCGGCGACCAGCCCGTAGGCGCGCGGTCGCTGCGCCGAGGCGAAGTTCGACGCGACCAGAGCGACGACCGCGGGCATGATCAGCGCGGCGCCGACTCCTTCGAGGAACGACCAGCCGAACATGAGCACGGCGAGATTCCCGGCGACGGACGTCGTCAGCGACCCACAGCCGTAGACGACGCAGCCGATGGTGAACACACGCCGATGCCCGAAGAGCTGCCCCAGCCTGCCGCCGGTAATCATGAACGCGGCCATCACCAGGGTGTAGAAGGTGATGGCGGTCTGAATTCCGGTCACCGTGGTGCCGATGTCCGCGGCCACAGTGGCGATCGACACGTTCATGACCGAGCTGTCCAGGGTCATGAGGAACTGCGCCGCCGCCAGCGTGGGAAGAACGGTCAGGCCGGCCGAAGCGGCCTCCGGCCCGGCCCCGGTGCCCTGAATCCCCGCTGCCCGGGGTGTCATCGTTCGCGCCCGGGTCGACGCCTGGTGACGTCGGGATCTCCGCAGCCGGCCGCATCGCCGGTTCCCTTTTCAGCCCGCATTCCCGTCTTGGCACGAGCGGCTGCTTTGCGCGTCTCGTTGTACCACATTCCGACGATCGCCCCTCCGGTGAGAACAACGCCAAACCCGATCAGCCAGGAAAGGATCGTGAAAACGACGCCGATGCTCCCGTAGCTCCGCTCGTTCGTGACGATGGACGCGGAGAAAGTAAACCTGCTCACCACGCCAAGACCGGTCAGTCCGACCGTCGTGAACGCGGCGGCCGGCCAGGCCTCGCGCCACCCGATCCGTCCGAGGGTGAGGACCCTGATGCCGATCCAGAGAAGGAACAACATACCCGTGGTACTGAGCAGGCCGTAGCAGATCTGGCCGGTAGTGGTGCTGGTGAGAAGCGCCCCGGCACCGGTGGCGCCGGCGAGAAAGACAATGAGCTCGCAGAGCCAGACGACCTGGGCCGGGATGCCCCGAAGCCCGAGCGGCTGGACCCTGAAAACCTGGACATACACGGACTGCACGGTCGCGGCCAGGGTGAGGCCACCGAGAATCAGCCAGAGCGCGCCCACCACCGTCCAGCCGTTGTGGACCGTTCCGTCCTGCGGCGTGAACAGTCGTTCGACGGCCTTCGCGGCATCCTGGTTCAGGCCCATCCGTCTGATGATTATTTCTGCCGCGCCTCCGGGACGCAGCGGCGACAACGCGGCCAACGCGATAATAAAGGGGAAAAACATCATCAGAATGAGTGCGGCGAGACTCATCGAACTGTTGATCAGATCGCCCTGACGCAATCTGGATGTCAGATCTTCCACCGCGGCGTTCCGGAACCGTGCCCGGATCAGCCGGGCCTTTTCCACCAGATGCCCGAACCGTCGCCGCAGCCGGTCCGCGACGGAGCCGATGGATCCGCCGGATGGTCGAGATGTGCGCCGGTCACCGGGCGCGCGTGGGCTCCCGGGCATAACTCCCCTCCGACCGCGGTATTTCCACCCGTCCGGCTGACCGCCGACAGGCCGTGCACCTCAGCATCCCGGCGCGCGAGCGTCCTCGCATCTCCGGGGTCCGAAACAGCGGAACATACTCCTCACGGCGAAGACACGAAAAGGGTCCGGATCACCGTAGGCCGTGGAGAAAACCGATCGGAGCGGAATTGACCTCGTTCGGTCGTTCCTGCTGGGTCCAGTGCCCGCCCAAGCGGCAGCCAGAGCGGCGGTAGTCGCACAAAGATCACTGTCGCTGCGGTACCAACGGCATGAACTTGTTCATCTCGTGTTCGAATTGTGGTCTATTGTGGTGTGTTGGGAGTGTCCCTGTTTGGGTGTCCCGTGCGGGATATGGTCACCCGTATGTGCGCTGCGACAGCTGCGGCCATGTGCAAGGGGGGAAATGTAACCCTCAGTGCCCTGGCTGACGAACTCGGTTCTGTTTCCGTGATTCTTGAGTGGGCTACTGAGGAGGGTCAGTCGCTAGACGCGGATGTAAGTGTGCTCCTGCTTGGGGATGACGGAAAGGTACGATCGAACGACGACTTGGTCTTCTACAACCAGCCATCTGGCGCTGGCGGTGCTGTCAGGCTCCGAGGTAAGACTTCGAACAACGAAAAAGACCATATGGCCTTCACGGACGTCGTTGACATTGACATGGACAACGTTCCTGACAGTGTCGAACGGGTAGTTCTTTCTGCCAGTCTGGACGCCGGCGCCGGGGACGGATTTGGTTGCCTGAAGTATCTGCGGCTTCGGCTGCTCCGAGGATCCGACGCGGCGGAGCTACTTAGATTCGATGTCACGGACGCTTCGACCGAGACCGCTTTTGTGCTCGGAGAAGTCTACCGTCGCAGTGGGCAGTGGAAATTCCGTGCGATTGGCCAGGGGTATGACACGGGCTTGTCAACCCTGGTTACCGAATATGGAGTCGAAGTCGGTCCTGACGACGCCGATGGCACGGCGACCGAGCAGGCTGAGACCGCAGCGGAGTCTCCGGACACAGACAGCGCCACGGCTCCTGAAAGCACGGCCGCCACGGCTCCGACGGAGGCAGCCAGTCCGCCGGTTCGCAGCCGGGAGCGGCGCACTCAGACGGTCACAACGACGAAGCGCAGGACTGCGCGGAAGCTGTCAGCTTCCAGGGCCCGACGGCCGGCTGCTGGAGCAGGAGAACCGAGCTGGCATCCGGCGAGGCTGTTCCCGGTTGCCGGTATCGGCGGGGCAGCTGAACAGGAACGCCGCGCCACGTCAGCATTGCTCGCGGTTGTGGGGTCTGTGCGAGAGTTCGGTCGTGCGATTACGACCCGATTCGGCGCGCCTGCTGGCCAGATCGAGACGTATATCGAAGTCCCGTTCAACCGTGGGGACGATCCCTATGTGCCTGACGGGCTGATTCGTGTCAGGCGTGGGCAGCGTACCTGGACAGCACTCGTCGAGGTGAAGACAGGTGTAGGGGAACTTCGTGCGGACCAGATCGAAGCGTATCTCGACATAGCCCGCGAGCAGCGATTCGACGCCGTCATCACGATTTCAAACCTGATCACCGCGCCAGATGAGCGTCATCCCGTCGCGATCGACGGACGGAAGACGAAGAAGGTCGGTGTCTACCACATCTCCTGGGCGGAGGTACGCTTCCGTTGTCAACTTCTCATCGAAAATAGTTCCGTGGCGGACGCTACTCAGGAGTACATTCTCGGCGAGTTTCTCCGCTACCTCGACCATGCGAGATCCGGCGCCGCGTCATTCGACGACATGGGTTCCAGCTGGGTGGCGGTGAGGGATAGTGTGTCGGCGGGAACTCTACGCCCCACCGACAAGGGCCTGCCTTCTACCGTCGAACGTTTCGACCAGCTGGCCCACTATCTGTGCCTACATCTGGGCGGACTGCTGGGGACCGAGGTCTTCCTTCAGATAAATCGGCGAATCGACGCGGCGCAAAGACGGCAGGCGTTGGCTGATGAGTTGTGCCAGAAGGGCTCAATATCCGCGACGCTGCGGATCCCTGGCGCTGTCGGCCCCGTAGGAATTTCCGCCGACCTGCGATCGGGGCGGGTGGTCTGTTCAATCAGCGTCGATGCTCCTCGTCAGGGACGTCAACTCACTCGCGTGAAGTGGGTTACGCGGCAGTTGGCGGATGCGAACGGGAACCTGCGTGTCGAATCTTTCGAGCAGGGGTCGCGGGAGTCCGCCCGAGCGGAGCTTCTCGCGTTGGTGCGCCAGAAGCCGGAAATTCTGGTTCCTGAGGCCGGACGTGAAATTCGAGCGTTCCGTATTTCGCTCAGCGCTCCTCTTGGTTCGAAGCGTGGCGTCGGAAAGGGAACATTTGTGACCTCTGTAGTGGACGCGCTGGAAAAATTCTATGAAGAGGTGGTGCAGAACCTACGGGAATGGCGAGTCTCCGGCGAGGCCTCATCGGAATCGGATGGTGCGTTGGCTGAGATTTCCTAGGTCTCCTCGAGATTAACTCCGGGCGTTTTCGGCTGAATATTTGAAACGTTCAGCCGAACTTCTCCCGGTGGATTCGACCGCTTCCGGCGATTGGGAGATGACGCTGGAGGTCGTGGCCGATGAACGGGAACGGCCAATGAACGTGGGGGGCTCAGCGTAGCCGGCGTGCGCGTAGTACCAGGTCGTCGACGTGGTGTGCGCCGGCTCCGCTGTCGGGTGCGACGCGTGGCCGCTGCTCGTTGAGCTCCACCTCCCAGTCGTCGTCGAGTAGTGCGGCGACCATCGCGGGCCAGACGTAGTCGGCCGGGTCGAATCCGCTGTCGTGCGCCGGATGGGTGTCCATTCCCGCGTGGTGCACGAGCAGGAGCAGGCCGCCGGGGGCGACGGCGGCGAGCAGCGCTCGTTCGGCCGCGGCGTCGGGGGTGCGCAGCAGGGCCGGGTACTGCGCGGAGACCAGGTCGAAGGACGCCGGCGGGAGCGCGGCCTCGGTCAGTTCGGCGTGGACCCATCGAACGGCGACGCCGGCGTCCCGCGCGTGCCCGGCCGCCCGCTCCAGTGCCAGGCCGGAGACCTCGAGCGCGGTCACGTCCCAGCCGCCGCGCGCGAGCCAGACTGCGTCCGCGCCCTCGCCGCAGCCGACGTCGAGCACCCGCCCGGGCGTGAGCGCGGCGACCTCGGCCACGAGCGTGCCGTTGGGCTGGCCGCTCCACAACTGCTCTCGTTCGGAGTACCGCTTGTCCCACTCCGCCTGCACTGCCGGGTCTCCGACGTATCCGTCGAGAGCAGAGCGGGTGTCGGACGCGGGTGAGCCTGTCGCGAGGTCGTCGATCATTGGGCCACTCTTGCCCAGGACGTGGCCAGCCACCAAATTTGTTTGCTGATGTGGCAAACAGATACTCGGGTCTGGCGCTGGCTGTCAGGTCCTTGACCCCACGGACGTCCAGGTGACGCCGCTGTGCTCGACCCATCCGGTCGGGTCGGCGAGGACGGCATCGACCTCGCCGCTGAACAGGCCCGAGGCCGACCAACCGCTGTCCCCGAGCACCGTGAGGATCTTGCCGGGTGCGGAGAAGCGGCGGAAGGCCCCCGTCGACACCGGTCCGTGGGTGAGTGCCGGCGTCCCTCTCCGCAGGGCCGCCGGCGCTATTCGCCGGCCGCGGGGCCGGTGCCGAGGGTGCGCCAGAGGAACTCGTAGATCAGGGCTGATTTGTGGGCAAGCTGCTCGTTGTCGGCGGCGCCGCTGTGACCGCCTTCGATGTTCTCGTAGTAGCGGACGTCGTAGCCGAGTTCGCGCAGCCGCGCGACCATCTTGCGGGCGTGCCCGGGGTGGACGCGGTCGTCGCGGGTTGACGTGGTGATGAACGTCGGCGGGTAGCGACGGCCGGGCCGGACATTCTGGTACGGCGAGTATTCCTTGATGAACGCCCAGTCGGCTGGATCGTCAGGGTCGCCGTACTCGGCCATCCACGAGGCTCCGGCCAGCAGCTGGTGGTAGCGGCGCATGTCAAGCAGCGGCACCGAGCAGACGACGGCTCCGAACAGCTCCGGGTAGCGGGTGAGCATGACGCCCATGAGCAGCCCGCCGTTGGAACCGCCCTCGATGCCGAGCTGGGCCGGCGTCGTGATCCCCCGGCCGACGAGGTCGCCGGCCACGGCGGCGAAATCCTCGTAGGAACGCAGCCGGTTCTCGCGGATGGCTGACTGATGCCATTCCGGGCCGTATTCGCCGCCACCGCGGATGTTGGCGACGACATAGGTGCCGCCGCGCGCCAGCCAGGCCCGGCCGACAGTACCGCTGTAGCTGGGGGTGAGCGAGACCTCGAAACCGCCGTACCCGTAGAGCAGCGTCGGCCCGGGCTTTCCGGTACCGACGACGAAATAGGGGACGCGGGTACCGTCGTCGGACACGGCGAAATACTGGCTGACGGTGCGGCCGTCGGTCGGGAAGAACGCCGGTGCCTGCTTGAGGATCTCGGGCTCCACGCCGATCTCGCCGCGGTACAAGGTCGCTGGCTGGGTGTAGCCGCTGGCACCGAGGTAGTACTCGTCGTCGACGTCGGGGTTGGTGTCGCTGATGTAGGCGGAGCCGGTGTCCGGGAGGTCGGCCAGCGGTGCCCTCGTCCAGCCCGAGGCTGTCGGAGTGAGCACGGTGAACTGGCTTTTCACGTCCCGCAAAGTGGCGACGATGAGATGACTGCGAGTCCACGCGTGGTACGCGAGCGAGGTGTGCTTGTCCGGCTCGAAGAGGAGCTCGAGCTCTCGTCGTCCGGCGAGAAATGCTTCGAAGTTGGCGGCGAGCAGCGCGCCCGCCGGATAGGCCTTCTCGTCGACAACCCACTCCGACCGGGTGGTGATGAGCAGCCACTCCCGGTGAACCGAGGCGTGCGCGTCGTCCGGGACGTCGATGCGGACCAGCCCCGTCGGGATACGCAGGAACGTCTCGGTGTGGTAGAAGTCGATACTTCGGTCGACGAAGTCGCGCACGAAACCCTCGGTCGGGTCGTGGTAGGCGTCGACCGAGACGTCATCCACCTCGCCCTCGAAGACTGTGACGGCATCGTCGAGCGGAGTGCCGCGCCGCCATTCCCGGATCACGCGGGGGTAGCCGGAAGTGGTCAACGATCCTTCGCCGAAATCGGTACCGACATAGATCCGGTCCTCATCGATCCAACCGACCGAGCTTTTGGCTTCGGGCAGGAAGAAGCCATCCTCCACGAAGGACTTGGTGACCAGGTCGAACTCACGGATGACGGAGGCGTCCGCGCCGCCACGGGACAGCTCGACCAAAGCCAGCCGGTAGTCGGGTCGCAGCACCCGCGCGCCGTGCCACACCCAGTTCTCGCCCTCACGGGCGGCGAGCGCGTCGACGTCGAGTACGACTTCCCAGTCCGGGGTGGCGTCGCGATACGACGCCAGCGAGGTGCGCCGCCACAGGCCACGCGGATGAGCCGCGTCGCGCCAGAAGTTGTAGAGGTACTCACCCCGCGTGGCCGGGTAGGGAATCTGGTCATCCGAGTCGAGCACCTCGCGGATCTCCGCGCGCAGCCCGGCGAACTCAGCGGACTGGGTGAGCTCTGCGAACGTCTCGGCGTTGTGTTCCCTCACCCAGGCGAGGGCGGCCTCCCCGGCGACGTCCTCGAGCCAGCAGTGCGGATCATCGTCGGCCATCCCTCAAGTCTGCCTGATCACGGGGCACAGTTCGGTGGGCCCGACGGCACTCCACACCGCGGGGCGCCAGGTGCCGCAACCGCAGCGCGGTCGACGCAGGTCTGATCGTCACGGTGCGTGGACCACGCCGGAGCGGCCCGATCTGGTTGAACGGGTCTTGAGCGGCCCCACTTATCGCCGCACGGAATCGGGGGGCGGCGCCGCCTCGAAGTCCGGCTCGCGGGGGCTCCCCCGCTCCATGACGGTGCGCTCGGGGATCCGGAAGCCGAACCGCTCGTACAGCGTGTGGGCGTCCTTGGTGTGCAGCAGCCATTCGAACTCGACCCCGGGACCGTCCTCGATCATGGCCGTGACCAGGGCCTTCCCTAGCCCGTGGCCACGGGCGCTACCGGTCACCACCACGTCGGCGAGGTAGGCGAACGAGACGCCGTCGGAGATCGCCCTGGCGAAGCCGACCTGCCGACCGGTGGCCACCTCGTAAGCACCGACGACCCGCCAGGCACTGTCCAGCTGCGCCTCGACGTGCGAGCGCTCGCGCCACAGATCCCAGTAGACCTCGGTCGACAGGGCGGCCCACACCGCGTCGCGGTCGATCCGCTCGGGGTCGTCGTCGATCTCGAATCCGGCCGGCACATCCATGACCGCGAGACTGCCAGTTCCCGGGCCGCGAGCGCACCTCATTTCCGGCGAGACCGTATTCCGCGAGGCCGTCGTCCCGCTGTCAGCCGAGTTCGACCGGAATGGTCGGCGTTCCCGACCCGACCGATAGCTACCGGGTGCGCCGCGACTCGAACCCCGAACCCGCGGATTAAGAGATCTTCGGACGCTTGTCCGTGGACGTCCACCGACGTCCATTTGCGCAGGTAACACGCGGTCCGGATGTGGAGCAGGACAACCCGCGCATCGGCAAGGCACCGCTCCACCTCGTCGACATCGGCCCACTGACCGGTGGCATGGCGCCACTCCCGCCCCTCGTCATCCCACAGCCGGTCGCCAAGCACCCGATTCCGCGACGGTCGGTTCCCCACCACCCCACAGTGGCAGTCCGACCAGCCAAGCAACAGCCAACTGGCTCAGTTGACTTGACACCTTCCGGTCGACGGTCGCGAGGAGGGGGTGCTGCCCTCCGCATCGTCGGACACTCCCGCGGGCGGCAGTGATTAACACTTGTCAAATTTTTGACAACTGTATACCATCGCGACGTGCTGTCCGAGCCCTCGCGGGAACCCCGCCCCCCAGACCGGAGGGTGCTGCGCTCACGCTCAGCCCTGTTCGCGGCAGCGGTGCGCCTGGTGACCGAGCGCGGCACGACGGCCGTCTCGGCCACCGAGCTTGCCGAGGCCGCGAACGTTAGCCGGCAGCTGGTCTACCTGCAGTTCGGTGATCGCGAGTCGCTTCTCGTAGAAGCTGCGGTCGACCTGGTCAGACGGGAACTCTTTCCGCAGCTCGAGGACCACACCGAGGCCGGTCGGACGCGGGCGGTGGCGGCGGCACGACATTTCGCGCGGCACCGGTCGTTCTACCGTGCGATGTTGACCGGATCGTGCGCGTTCGCCATGACCAGTGCGCTGGACAGCTTGTTCAAACCATTCCAAAGACCGGCCGTGCGGACGCTGTTCGGCGAGCTGGACGAGGACACGGTTGCGGACCTGGCGGCGTTTTTCACGGGTGGGACGGGCGCGGTCATCAACGACTGGTTGATCGACGGCGAGGACCCCCTCGATCCCGAGGAGCTGACGGACCGACTGCTCCGTCTCATGTCGGTCTTCGCCCGGCTCCATCAGGTCGAAGCGGACGGAGATCGCGTTCGATGAACCGGCCGGCCGCTCGTCCAGCGCGACCAGAAGGTATTCCAAGACCCCGCGCACCCCTCCGTGGGGATCCTGCTTGTCCGGCAATCGAATTGGCTCCAAGCCCGTTTAGTCGGCCCGCCAGTGGGGTCAACCGGCCCGATGGCAGGAGTCGATGAACATCGATGGAAACCGACGGAGGCTTCACAGATGCCAAGTGAGAACGTCGCCAGAAGGCGCAAGTTTTCACCGGGTCGACATGTCTCGGCTTTCGCCTGCGTACTCGTCATCGCCATATTCGGATCGGCATGTTCCGACGGGTCGGAGCCGATCTCGGAAACGTCGCCGACGGCACAGCCACGGCCCGCGGGACCGGTTGCCGACTTACGCGAACTAAGCGGCGGTAACGGTGTCAGCATGGGTTCCCCGACGAAGGTCGACCTGACGGGCACCGGCTACGTCGAGAACGAGTACGCCGCATCAGGGACAGCGACCTCGTACGACCCGCAAGGCGCGCTGGCTCCCGATGGCCGCTGGACATTCCAACCCGGCGGTACCGCCGCGTACAGCACCCGGGTACTCGTGCGGCGGCCAGCCGCTACCACGGCGTTCAGCGGCACCGTCGTCGTCGAGTGGTTGAACGTCAGCGGCGGGAGCGACTCGGACGTCGTGTGGTCAAGCACCCACGAAGAGATCGTCCGACGGGGCGACGCGTGGGTCGGTGTCTCGGCGCAACGCATCGGTGTCATGGGCGGACCCGTGCTCACCCCGACCGGTCGCGGCAACACCTCAACCGGATTGGTTGGCGCCGACCCCGCGCGATACGGCTCGCTCAACCAGCCCGGCGACGGATACTCCTTCGACATCTTCACCCAAGCCGCGCGCGCGGTCCGTGCCAGCGGCGTGGCGATGGGCGACCTGAAGCCGCGGCGTGTGCTCGCTGCCGGCCAGTCCCAGTCGGCGTACGCGCTCGTCACCTACCTCAACGGAGTGCAGCCCCTCACCCGCGAGTTCGACGGCTTCCTCGTCCACAGCCGTGGCATCGGCGGCCTTCCGCTCGCAGCGCCAGGCCAGCCCGCCAACATCGCCGACGACACCGCGACCTCACCGACGATCATCCGGACCGACACCGAAGTACCAGTACTCGACATCCAGACCGAGGGCGACCTCGGCGCTCCGCTGAACTCCCTCGGCGCGCGCCAGCCCGACAGTGACCGGTTCCGCCTCTGGGAGGTCGCCGGGGCCGCACACGCGGACGCGCACACGGTCGGCCCTTTCGCCGACGCACTCGGCTGCTCGGTAAAGATCAATAATGCTCCCATGCACGTCGTCGCGAAGGCGGCACTGGCCGCCCTCGAGAAATGGGTGAGCGCCGGAACGCTGCCCGCCACCGCACCACGGATCGAGGTCACACAGGACAGCCCGCCGCAGATCGCGCGCGACGCCGACGGCATCGCACTGGGCGGCGTGCGCACCCCGCCCGTGGACGTGCCGGTCGACGTCCTGTCGGGTACCCCCGGCCCGAACCCTTCGGTGATATGCAGTCTGTTCGGCTCGACGACACCCTTGCCCGCCGAGCGTCTCGCGGCCCTTTACCCGTCGCGTGACACCTACCTGCAGAAATACACCACGGCGGTCGACAGCACGATCAAAGCCGGATTCACCCTGGCGGCAGACCGTGACGCGCTGCTCGCCTACGCACAACCGTCACGCGTTCAATAAGCGTGCTCGGGGAGTGTCCGATCGCCGGCTCTGGACCGCTTCGGCGTAGGCGCCGGAGCCGTCCCGGCAGACGATCTGGACGCCGGGGTGGGCGCGCAGCTATGCCTGCAACGCGTCAGCGCCGCGGTCGGGCAGGACGTCGACGCGCGCCGGGTCTGCGCGTCGATCAGGATCGTGGCGTAGCGGCGCCGGCGGCGCAGCGCGAAGTCGTACGTGTTGGAGCGCTACCAGCGGCGCACGGCGAGGCTGGCCGTTCAGATCGGCGCGGTCGTCCGCGAGTTAGCCCGCCGGGCCGGTGCTCGGGTCCTGTCCGCGCTGGCGATCCGGCTGTCCCGGTACAGCGCGCTGCGCTGCCTGCTGCGTCTGCAGCTCCCGCCGTTCGAGGTGCCGCGGGTGCTCGGTGTCGCCCTGGGGGCTGTATCCCAGGCGGTCAGGAGCCGTGGCCGGTCTAATTATTGTGGCGGCATGGGATTGCTGGGGGATCTGATCAAGACCGTGTCCGACCTGGTGACGAGCGGCCGCCGCAGGGGTGAGGCACCCTCGCGGGAGGCAGGACGGGAAGGTCGGCGGCGGTCGGCATCAACACCGACGGCCCGTTCTTCTTCGTCCTCGGTGGCAGCCGCGCGCAGTCACCCGGCCCGGGAGCGGGCGTGGTCGTCCCGCGCGAATGCAGAGGTCTCGCCGGGCGAGTCCGGGCCGGACGCCACCATGGAGGTCGATCCGCGTCGCATCGGGCCGGTGCGGATGAGCTACTCGCCGCAACCGGACGGGGCCCCGGATCCCGGCGAGATCGTCTGGACGTGGGTGCCGTTCCAGGAGAACGACGGACGGGGCAAGGACCGGCCGGTACTCGTGGTGGCCGTCGAATCCGCGGGCACCTACCTGGCCGTGCAGCTAACCAGCAAGGACCACGACGGCGAGGGCGACTTTGTGCCCGTCGGCGCAGGCGGGTGGGACAGCGAGCACCGACCGTCCTGGGTCAACCTGGACCGGGTGATCCGGGTGCACGAGGGCGGGATGCGCCGAGAGTCGACGGCCCTGCCGCGCGAGCCGTTCGAGCGGGTCACGGACCGGCTGCATCAGCGCTACGGCTGGCGCTAGCCGCGAACCGCAAACGGCTACCTCGACCCGGACACGTCCCGGCTGCTCCCGACCTGGGATGAGGCGGTGGACGCGATCGGCGGCGACGACGAACCGGCCCACGTCGTCCGCTTCGGGCCCCAGCTCCGCGCGGACGGTGTCACGGCGAACTCGACGAACACCGGTCGGATGACTGGCTACCTGACCAAGTACCTGGTGAAGAGCCTCGACACCTGCCACGGGGCCTGGTGATTGTGCGGCCGAAGAGCCATGCCGGCCGGCGGACGATCGTGATTCCGCCGAACCTGGCGGTGAGCCTGCGGGCCCACCGTGCCGCGCAGCGCGCCGAGTGCGATGCGGCCGGCGGCGAGTGGGTCAACGAACACGACCTGATCTTCGTCCAGCCGAACGGACGTCCGCTCGATCCCCGCGCGGATCATCGGGCCTGGCAGGACCTGCTGTCACAGGCCGGTGTGCGGGCGGCCCGGCTCCACGACGCGCGGCACACGATGGCGAGCCTGCCCCTGGTACAGCATTGGGCACACCGAGCCCGGCTTACGCGGGCTCCTTCCTCGGCTCCGACGACGCCTCCTACATGACCGGCTCCTACCTCGTCGTCGTCGTCGACGGCGGCTGGACGGCCGGCGGCTGAGCCGCGGGCCGACGCTCGGGGCGGCGAGGTCAGCCGTGCCCGCAGCAGAACGTCGCCCCCATGGGGACCTCGTGATAGACCGCGAAGTAGTTGCTGCGCTGCTCCGGCGGGAGGAAGCCGACGCCCGTCGAGAACGGCGGCGACAGGGTGACGCTGCGGGCGGTGAAGACCCGGGTGTCCGCCGTCGAATAGACGCCGGTGTACATCACCAGGTCGTCCCGGCCCGGCGTGTAGAACCTTCCGACGCCGAACAGGGCCGAGCCGAACTCGAGGTTCGTCAGGGGTACTCCGGGTACGAAACCGGTGCCGTAGCTGATCATGACCGCGACGTCGGCGGAGCCGTCCGGCAACTGGCGGACGTCAGCGAAGTCGTCGCGCCCGTCGCCGTCGAAGTCGCCCACCAGGTCCGTCCGGTGGTCCGAGGTGGCCGGCTCCAGCTGGTAACGCAGGAACGGCCCGTCGAAATACCGGACGAGGCCGGTTCGCGACGTCCAGTACACCCTGCTCGGCGCCACCCACACTTTGCCGACAATGTCGAAACCGACGAGGTCGTCCATCCCGTCGCCGTCGACGTCACCCGCCTCGATCGGCGCGCCCGGCACATAGGTGTTCCACTTCACCGCGGCTCCGAACCCCGCGCCGGTGCTGAGCGCCACGAACGTTCCGCCCCCGAACGACCCGAAATCGGCGATGTCGTCGCGGCCGTCACCGTTGAAGTCGCCGACGACGTAGTTGGAGCAGCCAAGGCTGTCGCTCCACCGCTCGGCCACACCGAATGTCCGAACCTCTGGCCGAAGCCTCGGCAGCCGGATGTTCAGCGCCACCCAGATCCCGCTGCCACAGGTGAAGGTGACGATGTCGTCCCGGCCGTCGCCATTGAAGTCGCCGACCAGTGGCTCTTCCGTGCCGACTGCGAAGTAGTCATGCCACTTCTCGGCCGGCCCGAACCCGCCACCGCCGTTCAGCGCGACCCACACGTCGGCCTCCGGGCCGCGGGTGAAGGTGATCAGGTCGTCGAGCCCGTCACCGTTGAAGTCTCCGCTGCGCCCGGACAGCCACTGGGGCAGGCTGTCGGGTGGCGCGGCCCTCGCCGCGCCACCCGGGATGACGGCCATGGCCGCGGCCAGCAGCAGGACACCACAGGAGATCAGAGCTCGCCGAGGCCGACTGCGCACAACGCCCGCCCTACCGCGCCGGCTTCGCCCGTCAGGCGACCGGCTGGCGGACGTACGAGCGGGCCACATCGATGCCGATGACCTCCGGCAGGCCCGCCGGCTCGGGGCCGAGGGCGCGCGCGAGGGCGGGGCCGAGGGTATTCGCGAAGAACCGGTCGGCGTGTGCCTTGGAGTCCCAGAGGGCGACGATGCGAATCTTGCCGTCAGCCGCCGTGCCGGCGTAGCGCGCCACGAGCCCGTCGGGCGCCGGGGCCTGCTGGGCGAACACCGCGTCGGTCTGCTCGAGGCTGGCGAACGGCGGCACGGCGACGGTAATCCACTGCATTTCTTTTCCTCCACATTCCCGTTCGGTCTTGAAGACTCCGCGACCGGAGCCGACAACGGGAAGATTAGGAGGGCCACGCCCGGCCGCCATCCGCCGAACTACTCATCGCGCATACTCACCGCGCGCATGCCCAGGCCGCCGCCGTTCCTGCGCGTTGTCCCGTAATACCGGATGGCGGCGGTTCCGCTGGCCCCAGCGCCGCCGCGCCCGACACCGGCCGCGCCCGTGGCATCAGCCGGCGGCGCGCACGACCCAGGTGGCGATCTGGCTGCGGGCGCTGAAGCCGAGCTTGGTCAGGATGTGCTGGACGTGGTTCTGCGCGGTGCGCTCCGAGATGACGAGCCGGGCGGCGATCTGGCGGTTGGTCAACCCGTCGGCGACCAGCCGGGCGACCTCCTCCTCCCGCGGGCTGAGCGTGGAGCCGCGCAGGCCCGAGGCCCGCTCGGCGCCGTCGCCGAGCTCGCCGACGAGTGCCGCCGTGCGGTCGAGGTACGCTGTCATGCCGAGAGCTCGCGCGACCCGGTCGGCGTCACGGGCGGCGGCCACGGCTCGCTCCCGGTCGCCGGGCGCGGCGCGGGCGAGCAGCGCGGTGGCCAGGTGGTAGCGCGCCTCGGCCGCGAAGCCGGGCGCTCCGGCCCGGTCGGCCCGATCCGCGGCGACGGCGAGGTCGTCAACGGCCGTGTCGAGCCAGCCCACGCCGAGCCGGCCCTCGTCGGCCCACGCCCCGTCGAGCAGGCCGAGCGCGAGCGCGCCGCGCCCGAGCGCCAGCTCCGTCGGCCCCAGGTAAGCGACTCCGCTGCCGATCACGTGCTCGCCCCGGAACGCCGACAGCCGGCGGAGCAGCTCCGCGAGCTCGTCGGGCCGGCCGAGCCCCGCGGTGACCAGGCCGGCGGCCGCCAGCACCGCCGACACGTGCCCGGGGACGACGAAGAACGCCGGCAGCGACCACGAATCGGGGGGCCCGGCCAGCCGGTAGGCAGCCGCCGCGTCCTCCGGGAACCCCGCGAACACGAACAGGACGGCCCGAGTGAGCGGCGCCATGGTCCGGAACCGGGGCGGGCCGTCGAACGGCTCGCGGGCGAACCGCTCGGCGTCCGCGCTCAGGCCGACGTGGCCCGCGAGCGCGCACAGCATGGCCATGTAGGCGCCGCCGGCCGGTGCCGGCTCGACCGCCCGCATCCGGTCGAACCCGCGCCGGGCGGCGGCCCGGGCCTCGCCGTAGCGCCCCTGGGCCTGGGCGACGCAGGCGGTGGCCCGGTCCAGGTGCCAGGCGCTGACGGGCCCGCCCACCCGCTCCACGGCCGCCCGCAGCCCTGCGAGCTCCTCGGCCGCGGCCGCGGCGTGTCCGCTCTCCAGCAGCGCCTCGATCCGCCACAGCTCGCCCCACATCGCGGACCGGGCGCCGCCCGTCCGCCGGGCCAGGGCGAGCATCTCGGTCGCGATCTCGAGGCGTTCGGTGCGGCCGGCCGGCCCGGGGCAGGCCTCCTGCCGGGCGCGCAGCGCGTCGCCAAGCGCCTGGTCGTCGCCCGACGCGCGGGCCTGCGCGAGCGCCGCGGCGCTCAGCTCGTCCAACCGGTCCTGCTCGCCGCCGTAGAACGCCAGGTGGGCGCGCTGCGCCAGCAGCCGGGCACGCAGCGCCGACGTCCGGCGTGCCGCCTCGTCGTTCCCGGCCGGTTCGGGGACCGGGGAGGCAACCGGCGCCGCCGGGCCGCCGAGGCCGGCGAGCGCCTCCTCGCATAGCCGGTCGGCGACCGCGTTGACGCCCTGGCCCGGCGCCGCCTCCAGCACCAGTGCCGCTTCGGCGACCAGCTCGGGGCTACCAGCCGCCCGCCCCGCCTCGACCGCGAGCGTCGCCGCGTCGACGCAGCCCGCCAGGTCGCCGGCGAAGTAGGCGGCCCGGCCGAGCGCGACCAGCAGTCGGCACCGTTCGGCGCCGACCATCGCGCCCCGGTCGAACGCCAGCGCGGCCCGGTAGAGCCGGACGCCCTCCTCGTAGGCGAGCCGGCGCACCGCCTCCTCGGCGGCGCGCGCCGACCAGGCCCGCGCCGCCGCCGCCTCCGCCGGGCCGTGCGGGGCGAGCTGTGCCCAGTGCCGCGCGATGTCGGCAAGATGGTCGGAGAGGTCGTCCGCGAACCGGTCCGCGAGCGCGGACGCGGTCGCGCGGTGCAGGGCGGCCGTCGCCGCGCCGGCGAGCGATGCCTCGACGGCGTCCCTGGTCAGCGCGTGCGTGAACTGGAACTCGCCCGCGCCCAGCCGGTCGAGCAGGCCGTGCCCGACCGCCTCGTCCGCGAGCGTCAGGCACTTGTCGACGGGCTCGGCGAGCACTGAGGCGACCAGCCCGATCCCGAAGCGCCGCCCGACGATGGCCGCCGCCTGCACCAGCCGCCGGCAGCCGGGGCCGACCCGTTCGAGCCGGGCGGCGACGACATCGAGCACGCTGCGCGGCGGCCGGTCCGGCCGCCATGTCCCGTCGGCGACCGCCCGCCCGATCTCCCGCACGAACAGCGGGTTCCCGGCCGTGACCCCGAGCACCACCCGCGCCGTCTCGTCGGCGCCGGGCGACCGGTCGCCGCCGGGCTCGACGGGCGGACTGGGCGCGGGCGTGCCGAGCCGCTGCGGGTCGGCCATCCGCCGTAGCTGGTCCCGGACCTCGGCCAGGTCGAACCCACGCAGGTCCAGGCGCGCCGCGGCCGGCGAGCGCAGCAGGTCCGGCAGCACCCTGGCCAGGACGCCGGAAGGCTCCCGGTCCCGGAACGCGGCGAAGACGACCAGCGCGGCATCGGCGACCTGGTCTGCGAGATGACGAAGAACGAGCAACGACGGCTCATCGGCCCAGTGGATGTCGTCGAGGATGACCGCCAGGCCTCCCTGCGCGGCGACGGTGCCGACCGCGTCGGCCACCCCGTCGAACACCCGGAACCGATCCTCGGGCGCCGCCTCGCCGCCCGGGCCGGCGGAACCACCGCCAAGCACCGGATCCGGGGCGACGCCGAGCGAGCGCAGCGCCTGCCGCCACGGCCAGAACGCCGGCGCCCCGGCGGCCTCGGCGCAACGCCCCCACGCGACTGCGCACCCGCCGGCCAGCGCCATGCCGGCGAGCTCCCGCGCCAGCCGCGTCTTCCCGATCCCCGGCTCGCCCGCGCACAGCACCAGCCGCCCGGCCCCGCCCCGCGCCTCGTCCAGCCACCCGCGCAGCGCCGCAACCTCCCGCCTGCGCCCGACCAGAGCGTCGGCAAGCAGCACGCCACCGCGCCGCGGTCCCGCTTCTCCATCCACCCAGTCAGAATCCCGCGCCGACCGCCACCCGGAAAGCACCACCCGCCGACTGGTGGTCGGAACTCGACGAGACCAAAAGCCAGCAAGACAAGCGTGCCGCTCCTACCGAGCTCGCAGCGACAGGACGCGACTCTCGTGCCGCTCCCGGCTCCAGACTTGGTTACGCGCTCGACACGCAAGATCAAACGGGCTCACAGTCCGACCCCGACCGAGATCATTTCACGCCGTCGCGGCGTCCACAGGCCCGGGCGACTTGGTTGAGGGTCCTGAAATCACCGTCCGCCCGATCGCCACACGGGCTCTGGCCAGGAACGATGCCCCGTGACCGCCGCGATGGGACCATCACTTGCCGGATCGAACGAGTGTTCCGCGGACCTGGTAGTTCCGGACGCTGGCTGCGGCGGAGCGTGGGGGTTACCGTGGGGTTTGTGATCTTCAGGACTCGCCCGGCGGGTTCGAAAGTGGCTGTCTACCTGCGGTTTTTGTGGGGCGGGTGGGGCTCGAACCCACGACCGACGGATTATGAGGGACTTCCGGAAACGTCGCTGACCTCGGCGGATGCCTCGTGACCTGCGCGGATGGCTTGCGGCATCTGTCGTCGTCTTCGGCGGCTTCTCGCAATCGTGCGGACTGGCTGCGGACCGATCCGAGGGGCCACGGCGGCTCCTCGTGCCTCCCATTTCTTTGTCCCGTTCCCCGGTCAGCGCCTTCGCCTGCGCCGGCCGGCGCCGCGTCAGACCATCTGGCGCCCAGCCGGGGAATGGGCACCCGCCGTGAGCGGCCAGACGAACCCGGCACCGCCCGCACGGCTGCCGGACTAGATGGACCGCCTTTGGTTCGTAGTTAGATCTGGATTTTCCGCCGGCGTCTGTGGATGTCCATCCCGTCCGCCGGCCTGGGGTGCTCCATCCGTGGGCGTCCGCCGCTGTCCATCCTTGTCTGCTGTCTTGGCTGTCAACTTGGCTGTCAGTCCGTCCGCCGGGCGGAGTGGAGTCCACGCACGTGGTGTACGGATCGTGATCGTCTAGCGACTCGCCGGAGTGGCGGTCCGTGACGTA
>NZ_JALKFY010000627.1:0-26506 GCF_023242985.1 Frankia sp. Mgl5
AGCCCGGTGTCCGACAGCGCCTGGAACACCGGGCCCCAGTAGTCGATGTCGTGGTAGCTGGGCAGGCCCTCGAGGTGGGGCAGCTCGGGCATGGTGACCGCCCGGCAGCCCTTCGCCGCCACCCGGCGGATCTCGTTCACCATCAGCTCCGGCTTCCAGGTCGGAAGCAGCGCCAGCGGGATGAACCGACCCGGGTACGTGCCGGCCCACTCGTCGATGTGCCAGTTGTTGTACGCCTGGATCATCGTGACGGTGGTGTCGGTCTTGTAGTGGTTGAGATGCCCGGCGCTGAACCCGGCGAACGTCGGGAAGCACATCGAGGCGAGGATGCCGTTACGATCCATGTCCCGGACCCGGTCGTGGATGTCGTACACCCCCGGGCGCATCTCGGCGAAGCCGGCCGGGTCCTTGCCCCACTCCTCCGCCGGCCACGACACGACCGCGTTCAGGCCACTGACGCCCGTCACCCGGCCCTGGTAGATCCACTGGTCCACGCCCTGGTCGTTGCGCACGACGTGCGGCGCCTGGTCGACCAGGTTCGCCGGGACGTGGTTCTTGAACATGTCGGGCGGCTCGACCACGTGGTCGTCGATGCTCACCAAGACCATGTCGTCGATGTTCATGATCCTCCTCGACTGGCGGGTCCGGGACGTGCGCCAGACCACATCGTCAGCGTCTCTATCTGTTTCTACGCTTCCCAGCTCTGGCCGTCTCTGCGTATTCGGCCAACAAGCCCACGAAATCGGTCAGGGATCCGCTCGGCTCATCCCGGGTGACCGGGGTGCGTCGATGCGTCATCAGGACACCCCGGCACCGTTCCCGGCAGGGCGACGTCTCGGCGCATCCATACCCCCTCCCTGATCAACCATGACTGATGAGCAGGTCAAGCGCCATCGAAGCCGGCCACACCCCGCCCGGGATCCGGCCGCGCCGCACCGTTGTGGATCAGACACTCAACGTAGCTCTATCGTGAATCGATCAGGAATCGATCGGGCCGGATCCGGGACGCCACCACCGGCCGGCCTGTCGGTTGGCGGCTTGAGCAGTTGCCCGATGGCGAGCCGGCGGTCTGGTCAGCGGCTCGGCGGATGACGCCGCCCGTCACCATCACCATCACCGTCACCATCACCGCTCGGCCCGCGCCGAGCCGGACGTGCCGACGGCGGCGAAGAAGTCGGCCACCGCCGCGGCGACACGCCGCGGCGCCCTCTCCGGCCCGAAATGGTCGAGGTCCCCGAAGGTGACGAGGCTGGCGCGGGGCAGAATCCCGGCGAGCTGTCGGGTCGCGCGTCCGGCCGCGGTGTCGGCACTGCCCCTGCCGGCCATGAGCAGCGTCGGAGTCGTGATCGCGCGGTAGCGGTCGGGCTGGTTCGCCACCCTCGCCGCTTCCTGATGCTCCCTGATCGTCCCGCCCAGCAGGGCGTGCTTCCGGCGGCGTTCGGCGGGTCTGATCGCGAATGCCAGGATGAGCCCGAGCAGGGCACGAGGGACCCGTCCCGTCGTCTCGGGGTTCACGCCACGGACGAAGGTGATGAACGCCTGCCGTGGCCGGCCGCGATCGAGTTCGTCCTGGCAGCGCCGCGCCCATTCCAACGTCACGGGCCCGACGCCGTCGAGGAGGACTCCGGGTTCGTATGCGGCGGCGCCGTCGAACGCGCCGACTCCGACTCCGACGGGGGCTCCGACTCCGACGGGGGCACCGGAACCGGCAGTGGCACCGGTGTTTCGCAGAGCCTCCAACAGCAGGAATCCGCCGAAGCTGTGCCCGACGACGAATCGAGCTCGCGTCGCCGCTCGGACGGCCTCGAGGTCGGCGAGCTCCTTCGCCGCCGTGTAGGCGTCGCCCTGCGGGCCGCTGGCGCCGCGCCCTCGTCTCTCGATCGTGTGGACCGTGAACCCGCTCGCCAGCGCGGCCGCGAATCCATCAAGGTCCGCCGCGACCGCGAGGGCTCCCGGAACGAGCAGGAGGCCGGGGCCCCGGCCAATCGTCCGATAACTGATCACCGTTCCGTCGGTCGATTCCACACTCCCTGTCTCGACCTGCGTAGCCACCACTCCACTTCCTTTCAGGACTCCGATATACGTGCGCATTCCGCCAGGCGTGGGATCCAGAAAATCGCGCCACTACCCGCCATCACCCGACCAGGATCGAATCGATCCGGACGGTCGCATCGTATGGAACAGGTCCGGCAAAGAAAATCACGCACTAGTGCACCAGAATTTGATGGCCGGATAGCATCCGTTCCCAGATGACATGCGCACTAGAGCAGTCCGGGAAGAGGCACGCTGTGGTCATCTCCGATTCGGAGGACGTCCCGCCGTACCTGCGGATCACCGCCGAACTGCGGCGGCGGATCACATCCGGCGAGCTGCGGCCGGGCGAGCGGCTGCCGTCGACCCGCCAGATCGTCCGCGAGTTCGGCATCGCGATGGCCACGGCCACCAAGGTGCTCGCGACGCTCCACCAGGAGGGTCTGGCCCGACCTCTCCCGGGTGTCGGCACGATCGTCGACTTCTCGGGCCCGCATCCCCGGAGCCCTGGTGCTGCCCGGCCCCGTGCCGGCGGCCATCCGACGTCGGGGCTGACCCGACCGCGGATAGTGCGGGTGGCGGTCGACATAGCCGACCTGGAGGGGCTGGCGGCGCTGTCCATGCGTCGCGTGGCCGTCGAGCTCGGTGTCACCACCGTGGCGCTCCACCGGCAGGTGGGCGGGAGGGGACAGCTGGTGCTGTCGATGGCCGACATGGTCTTCGCCGAGGCACCGCCACCCGACCCACCGCCGGCCGGCTGGCGCCGGTGCCTGGAGGCGGCGGCACGGTCCCAGTGGGCCATGTACCGCCGCCACCCCTGGCTGGCACAGGCGATGTCCTTCACCAGGCCCCCGATGTCGCCGCGGATCAAGGCTCACGCGGAGTGGGTGATGCGGGCACTGCACGGACTCGGTCTCGACCCGGTGGCCATGATCCACGTACACGCCACCCTGGCCGCCCACATCCGTGGGCTGGCCCTGAACCTGGAGGCCGAGGCGGAGGCGGTGCAGGACTCGGGCCTCACCGACGAGCAGTGGATGGACGCCCACGGCACTCCCGCGATCACCCCACCGGCGGCGACTTCGGCTCACCCGCTGCTGGCGAGCGTCCCGCCCCGCTCCCTCGACCTCGACTCGCTCTTCGAGTTCGGCCTGCAACGCCTCCTCGACGGCATCGCCATCCTGATCGAGACGAGTCGCCGCCACGTTCAGCCTCCCCCCGCAGGCCGCGCCCAGGCCGATGAGCGGTGACGAGAATTCGCCGGAGCGTGACGCCTCCGCGTGACCTGGGTCCCATCTCCTGCCCTTGATCTCAACCGCGGTCGAGGTCGCAGACTCGACCTTCGTCAACGGCGATGAAGGGATGTCCGATGAAGGCAGCGGCGTTCGCGCGGCACGGTGGCCCGGAGGTTCTCGAGCTGATGGATCTGGCCACGCCGGTGGCCGGGCCCGGCCAGGTACGGGTCCGGGTCCGGTTCGCCGGAGTCCAGCCGATCGACTGCGCCGTCCGCGCGGGCTGGGCACCGCCCGGGGTGGCACCCCGGCTCCCGACGATTCCCGGCAACGAGTTCGCCGGAGTCGTCGACCAGGTCGGCGACAGGGTCGATGGAGTCGGCGGGATCGACGGCGTCGACGGCGGGGGTCACGGCGTCGCGGTGGGCGCCGAGGTGCTCGGCTTCGGCCAGCTGGGTGCGTATGCCGAGTACCTGGTGGTACCGGCCGGCCAGGTGACCGCCAAGCCGGCCGGCATGCCCTGGGAGGTCGCGGGTGGGTTCAGCGGCGGGGCACAGACCGCCCACATCGCGCTGCGGGAGCTGGGCGTCGGCAAGGGCGACACCGTCCTGATCCACGCCGCCGCCGGCGGGGTCGGGACAGTCGCCGTCCAGCTGGCCGTACGCGCCGGCTCGACCGTCATCGGCACCGCCGGCGCGGCCAACCACGACTATCTCCGCTCACTGGGCGCGATCCCGGTCGCCTACGGCGACGGCCTGGTCGAACGCGTCCAGGCGATCGCGCCCGGCGGCGTGGACGCCGCGCTGGACGGAGCCGGCGGCGATGCGCTGACCGCGTCGCTGGCGCTGGTCGCCGACCGGAGCCGGATCCTCACCCTCGTCGAGCACGGCCGGGCGGGCGAGCTCGGAATCCGGGTCACGCCCAACCTCCGCTCGGCGGCCCGGCTCGCCGAGCTGGCCGACCTCCAGGCGCACGGAGCCCTGCACATCAACGTCCGCCGGGTCGTCCCGCTCGCGGACGCCGCCGAGGCGCACCGGGAGCTGGAGACGAGACACGGCCGCGGCAAGATCGTCCTCGCCGTCAGCAGCAGCTGACGGCCACCACCCCCCGCAGTGGCGCGTCAGGAGGCGCCACTGCCTCTGCCCGCGCGGCACGGGGAGTGACGGTGCCCGTCTCAGCCCTCCCAGGCCCTCCTCAGCCCACCTTGGTTGCAGCCAGGAGGCGGCCATCCCGGTCGTAGGCCCGGACGACCGGTCGATTGGCCTGGTACCAGTCGTCGAAAAGCGTCGGGTTGTTCCGTCTGAAGTCCTCGAACCCGGGCTCACCGGGCCGTGGACCGGGCTCGGGCGGATCGATCTGGAGCGTCCTGACCACGACCTTCCCGTCCTGGATGGGAACCTCGACGATTTCGCCGGACGGAGTCGTCGCGGTGACCCGGACAACCCGGGCCGACACCCGTCCGCCACAGTCATGGACCGTGCGACTGTCGCCGGGGCCGCTACCGAAGCCGGCTCCGAGGCGGCCTCCGAAGCCGCCGCCTATCCCGTGACTTCCGCTGGCGTGCTCCAGCTCGAGATCGGTCCGGGGCATCGCGTCGTGCCCGGTCCCCCAGCTGTATACATACGCCCCGTCGATGTCCAGTCGACCTGCCGCGTCCGCCGGCACGTCACAGTCGACGAACGTCGAGGGGTTCGACAGAATCACGGTCGCTCCGGTGACGTCCCGCGCCGCCGCCCACACCGTCAGCCCGCCCGGCTGGAAGCGCGCCGGGTCCGCCGGCCCAGGACCGGACTGTAGGCACTCGACCACGAGATGGGCCGCTTCGTCCGGAGTGAAGGTGACCGGCTGGAGCCGGGTGATCCGCGGGGCCGGCGGAAGGTCGGCGGGCGCGAGGGATGCCTTCCCCGTGCCACCGGCCAGGGTCAGGCCGGCCGCGATCCCCGCCGCGGCCACGGCGCACGCCACCGCCGGGGCGGCCCGCCGCGCGACCCGACGACGGCGCTCCCCCGGAACCCGGGCCCGTACGCCGGCCCACAGATCACCCGACGGCTGGACGTCCACCGTGCGCTCCGCGCCACGAAGGCGTTCGATCATCTCCTCGTCGGAGGTCATGCCGCACCTCCCCTCGTCCCGTCCAGTTCCGATGCGCCGAGCTGGGGCGGCACGGCGCCGTCGCCGGATCTCGACGGCTGCCGCACGCCGTCGGACCGCGGTCCCATCGCCGTCCCCAGCGACGGATCGGCCCGCAACCGGGCCAGGCCCCGTGACGCGTGGGTCTTCACAGTCCCTACCGAGCAGCCGAGGATCTCCGCGACGCGGGCCTCGGACAGGTCCTCGCAGTAGCGCAGCACCACGACGGCCCGCTGCCGAGTGGGCAGGGCGGCCAGCGCCGCCGCGAGTCCCGCCCGGTCCTCCACCGCCGCCAGCTCGCCGGCGGACCCGCCAACCAGCCTGTCGGGCACCGTGGGCATCAGCGTCTCGACCACCCGGCGACCGCGGAACCGTCGCCGATGAGCGTTGACGAGAATTCGCCGCACGTAGGCGTCAGGGGAGTCGCACACACGGACCTTCCGCCAGGCGACGAAGGTACGTGCCAGCGCCGTCTGCGCCAGGTCCTCCGCCTCTGCCGCGTTGCCGGTCAGCAGGTACGCCAGCCGCAGCAAGGCCGGCAGCCGGGCGGCGAAATACGCCCGGAACTCACCGTGTCCGTCATCGTCCATCAGCCCTCCTCAACCCTCCAGAGGCCCCCAGGGCCCGCTCAGGTTGACCGCGGCGAACTGACCGACTCGACGGCCGCAGATGGAGCCGATCATGGCAGGGCGGGTTTGACTTCGAGCGCACTCGAAGTCCTAGCTTCGAGACATGACCGCGGTCGACGAGCTCAGCGAGGACGGTTCTCGGGCGCCGGACGGGCCTACGTCGGGCCGCCGGGAATCCGGGGCGAGACGGCCCTCCGCCGGCGTCGCCCGGTCGGCGGACAGCGGCCTCACCATCACTGAGGCGGCGACGGCGAGCGGCGTGAGCGCGCACACTCTGCGGTACTACGAGCGGGTGGGCCTCATGCTCGATCGGGTGGCGCGCGCTCCGTCGAGCCATCGCCGCTACGACGACGAGGACCTGCGCTGGATCGCGACGCTCACCGCGCTGCGCCAAACCGGCATGCCGATCCGCCAGATCGCGCGGTACGCGGCGCTTGTGCGGGCCGGCCACGGCAACGAGACCGAACGGCTCGAGCTGCTCACCGCCCACAAGGAGCGCGTCACCGAGCGTCTCGACGAGGTTCGCCGCCATCTCACGGCCATCGACACCAAGATTGATATCTATCGGGAGAGGACCAGACGACCGATGCCCCACGACACATTGCGCCAGATACCGCTTGGTTCCCAGGGACTCCAGGTCAGCGTGCAGGGCCTCGGCTGCATGGGCATGTCCGACTTCTACGGCGCGACCGACGACAACGAATCGATCGCCACCATTCAGCGGGCGCTCGGCCTGGGCGTGACCTTCCTCGACACCGCCGACATGTACGGGCCGTTCACAAACGAGCGGCTGGTCGGGCGGGCCATCTCCGGCCGGCGCGGCGAGGTGACGCTCGCGACCAAGTTCGGGATCGTCCGCGACCCGGACAATCCCCAGGCCAGGAACATCAACGGCCGGCCGGAGTACGTCCGCTCAGCCTGCGACGCGTCCCTGTCCCGCCTCGGGGTCGACCACATCGATCTCTACTACCAGCATCGGGTCGACCCGACTGTGCCGATCGAGGACACCGTCGGCGCCATGGCCGAACTGGTCACCGCAGGGAAGGTCCGCTACCTCGGCCTCTCCGAAGCGTCGCCGGCCACGATCCGCCGGGCGAACGCCGTGCATCCCATCTCCGCGCTGCAGACCGAGTACTCGATCTGGTCACGTCACCCGGAGGAGGAGATCCTCCCGACGCTGCGCGAACTCGGCATCGGCTTCGTCGCCTACAGCCCGCTGGGGCGGGGGTTCCTGACCGGAACCTTCCGCACCCCGAACGACTTCGAGGCCGGCGACTTCCGCGCCAGCATGCCCAGGATGAACTCCGAGAACCTGGACGCCAACCTCTCGGTCGTCGCCCAGATCGAGGAGATGGCGGCGGCGCGAAACGCGACACCCGCGCAGGTGGCACTCGCCTGGGTGCACCACCAGGGCGACGACATCGTCCCGATCCCGGGGACGAAGCGACGCCACTACCTGGAGCAGAACGTCGCCGCCGTCGGCCTCGCCCTGACGCCCGACGAGGTGGAAATCCTGACGAAGGCCGGTGAGACCGTGCGGGGCGCACGCTATCCGGACATGTCCAACGTCAACCTTTGAGGTCCCGTGCGTCCGTGAACGCGGTCGGGTGAATCCGAGGTCAAGGCGACCCCCGCCAGGTCGGGCGAAGCCCGACGCCGGGGAGCCGGGGGGCACCCCCGGACAGACATCGTGGCTGGTGCGGTTCCGTGTGGCCGAGCACCACGTTTTCGATGCGGTGCTCCGGCATGCCCCTGCGGTCAGTGTTTGACGAAGCGGGCGGTGTCTCGGAGGGTCGCCAAGCGGACGCGGTACTCCTGTTCGTCGATCTCGCCTCGGGCGAAACGGTCAGCCAGAACTTCCTCGGGTGACGGTACGGCTGGTCCGTGAGCGGCTCCGGGCTCGCTGGGCGAACGCGTCGCAGGACGTCTGCGTTCGTCGGAGCGGATCAGGGCCCGGACGAGCAGCACCGCCACGGTGATGAGCACAGCCCAGAACAGCAGCATGCCCATGGACATGGCGAACCAGCCCCAACCACTGATATCGCGATCACTCCAGTACATCATCACGCAGTTACCTCCCGAAGCGGCAGGTGACAGCCATGTGGTGGAACCCGCACCGCGCCCCTGCTCCTCAAAGCCTGCGCCCTCCGCTGTGGGAGCGCAGGGGACGTTCGCCCCAGCGCGTCCGGCCAACCGGCAGGCCATCTCGGGACACAGTCCACATGAAACGCGCCTCGTTCGCCCCGGCCGGAAAACACCGCCGCGGTCACGGCGGAGGGGGCCTCTACCAGCTCGAAAGCGACGGCTTCCCGGGCGGGACGGCTTCGGGGGTCCGGGGTTCGTCCCCCGGGCAGACATGGAGGCGGTGAGTGAGCCGTCCGGCGCACGAGCGAGCAGACGGCTCCGAATCCTGTGACGTGACACCGCCCGTCAGCGCGGCCCCGATGCCCTGGCAGCTCAGGGCGCGGTGAGGGCTGCGGTGGGCTGGAGGCGGGAGGCGCGGGTGGCGGGGTAGAGCCCGGCGACCGCGCCGATGACGAGAGTGGCACCGAAAGCGAGAAGCATCGCCCAGGAGGGGACGACGGTAGGCCAGGCCTGAGTGGTGGCGTAGCACGTGGTGACGCCGGTGCCGAGGATGAGTCCCGCTATCCCGCCGAGTGTGGACAGGAGAAGCGCCTCGGCGAGGAACTGGTTGCGGATGTCCCCGCGGGTGGCCCCGAGCGCGCGGCGAAGTCCTACCTCGCCTCGTCGTTCGAGGACGGAGATGACCATGGTGTTCGCGACGCCGATGCCGCCGACGAGCAGCGCGACGGAACCGAGGCCGAGCAGGAGCCCGCCGAGTGTGGAGTCGGCCGCGTGCTGTGCGGCGAGGGCGTCGGAGGGACGTGAAACGTCGACCTCGTTGGGCGCCGCGGGGTTGGCCGTGCGGGCGAGCAGCGTCTGTACGGCTTCGACATGGTTGGGGTCTGTGCGGGTGTACAGGGTGGTCGGGTAGGTGTCGAAGCCGAGCAGGTCGGCGGCGCTGGGCCAGCCGACGAGGGCGGCGCGGTCGAGCTCGGGGGCGAGGCCGACGGGGGCGAGGATGCCGACCACGGTGAACCACTGGCCACCGAGGTGGATCTGCTGGTCCGGTCCGGTCGAGTCGACGCCCAGGTGGGCCGCCGCCGTCGATCCGAGGACCACGGCGGCATAGCGCTGGGTCGCCTCGTTGAGGTAGGTGCCGGCGACGATGTCGGCGCCGACGGTGTTGGGCAGGTCCAGCCTGGTTGCCAGCACGGCGATACTGCCGGATTCCGCAGCCGGGATGTGGTCGTTGCGGTAGACCTTGGCGTCCGGCACCAGGCCCGTGGCGCTGACCGACTCGACGTCGCCGATCGCGCCGATCATTGTGACGGCCTCGGTCGGTAGGTGTGCCTGGTCGCCGAAGAGGTTCTGGCCGGGGCTGACGGTGAGCAGGTTGGTGCCGAGTGCGGCGATCTGGCGGTGGAAGTCCTCCCGGCTGGAGGAGGAGATGCCGATCACCGAGATCATGGCCGCGATGCCGATCGCGATCCCCAGGGCGGACAGCGCGACACGCGTCGGTCGCGAGCGCAGACCTGCGGCGCCGACTCGGACCAGTTCCCGCGCCGCGAGCCGGGCCGGGCGAAGCACCAGGTTGGCATCCGGCACTGGTCCGAGGTGAGTCGCAGGTCCGGACTTGCTCGTCGGCGAGGTGCCGTCCTGAGTAGGTGCGTCGGTCGGTGAGGCACCGGTCGTTGATCGGGCGGTGGTCATCCGCGGGCTCCCTGAGGTGTCCGGACGTCTCCGCTGTCGCCGACCTTGTGGCCGTCCCGCATCTCGATGCGTCGCGGCAGGGCGGCGGCGATGTCGCGGTCATGCGTGATGATCACGATGGTGGTTCCGGCGGAGTGGAGCTGTCGTAGCAGGACCATCACCTCGGCCCCGGACGAGGAGTCAAGGTTGCCGGTGGGTTCGTCGGCGAGCAGCAGCGTGGGCTCGCCGACCACAGCGCGGGCGATCGCGACACGTTGGCGCTCACCGCCGGAAAGCTCGTGCGGCCGGTGGTGGACTCGGTGACCGAGACCGACCCGGTCAAGGGCGACGCGTGCGCGTTCGAGCCGCTCCGAACGACGCGTGCCGCCGTACAGCAGCCCATCGGCCACGTTGTCCAGTGCCGGCACGCCGGGGGCGAGGTAGAACTGCTGGAAGATGAACCCGATGCGTTGCGCGCGCAGCGCCGAGCGCTGGTCGTCACCCAGCGCGTGGACCGGATGGCCGTCGACGGTAACGATTCCCGTCGTCGGCCCATCGAGGGTGCCCAGCAGGTGGAGCATCGTCGACTTGCCCGACCCGGACGGCCCGACGATCCCGACGAGCTCGCCATAGTTGATCCGCAGGCTGACGTCGGCCAGCGCGCTGACCGGGCCGAAGTGCCTGGACACCTGGTCGAGGACGGCGATGGGAACCGTGGCGCTCACTGGGCGACTCGCACGGTGACGCCCTCGGCGATGCCCGCACCGCTGATCTCGACCGTGCCGTTGGCGAACATGCCGGTCGTCACCGGTGCGAACGTCGACTGCCCGTTCTGGACCGTCTGGACCGCGTACCCGCCGTCCGGGTTCGCCACGAGCGCGGTCACCGGCACGGTCAGCACATTCGCCCGCTGCCCCGTGACGATCGTCAACGTCACCGGCGACGAATCGAAGCCACCGGCGAGCGCAGAGGGATCGCCGAACGACACGATCACGGTGACGAAGGTCTTGTTCTGCTCCTCAATGGTCTGCGCGACAGTGCCGACGCTGCTGACCGTGCCGTCGAGACGTTGACCGGTCGGAAGCGCGATGGTCGCCGGGTCGTCTGTGTGGACGAGATGTTGCAGCGACACGTCCAGCGGGATCGATGCCACCTGCGTGGTGCCGCTGTAGGTGAGGACCTGCTGGTTGGGTTGCAGGCCCAGATGGCTGCCGACCGGGATGGACTGGAGGGCGACCCGGATGTCGCCGTCGTGGACGAAGATCTGGTCCGGTGAGACGGTGCCTTGCGCGGGAAGCCCGCTCTTGGCCTGCCATGCCTGCACAGCCGAGGCAGTGGCGGCGTCGAAGGTGTCATCAACGGCGAAACCGGTGTAGCCCAGCTCCTGGAGGCTGGCCTCCAGCTCCTTCACGTCGGAACCCACTGTGCCTGTGGCGAGTGTCCGGTACGGCGTCGCGGTGCCGTGCAGGAGGATGACCGGCCTGCCGTCGACCGCGTACACCGGTTGGCCGATCTTCACCGTTGTGCCCGGCGCTGCGATCCAGGTGAGGACTCCGGATTGCTGCTGGGCGACTAGCCCGACCGGCTCGCCGTAGGAGATCAGACCGCCGACCTGCTGGGTCTGGGTGAGGGTGCCGCGTTGGACCGTCGCGGTCGCCGCGGGAACCGGCCCGGTCGGCGACGGCGGCGGGCTACCGCCGAATCCCAGGGCGGCGGCGACGATCAGCGCGGCGGCTCCCGCCCCCGCGAGGACGAGCAGGTACCGGCGTGGTCGGCGCCGTAGCGGGCTCGCCCACGAGGCAGTCATCGCCCGCGCCCAGGCCCTGCTCGGCACACACCGGCCGCCGGCCTTGTACTCGGCTGCCGTCGGCGGGGCGGTCACGGAAGTCTCGCCGGTTCTGGTCTCACCGGTCCTGGTTTCGTCGGCCCCGGCCCCGGTCACGCGCCGGCCTCGTCGAGGATGCCCTGGCACTGCCGGGCCGCCTGTTGGAACGCCGGATCGCCACGGTCAACGTCCGCGCCGGCGAACAGGCCGCCAGCCGAGCCGGGCTGGGGGTCGGGGAAGCCCGGCAGCCCGTTGTCGCGCATGCACTGCGCGAAGGCCACATAGACGGCGAGATCCGCGTCGCTCGGTTCTCCCCGGCTGCCCGCGGGAAGCAGATCCTGGCAGGCGGCCAGCGCCTGCTTCACGGCCGGATCGTCCGGATCAACACCCTCCCCGAACTGCGGAACTCCCGTGGACGGGTCCGGATCAGCCATGTCGATGTCGTGGTCACGCATGCACTGTGCGTACGTCTGTACCGTCGGCGTCCCAGTGGTACCGCCGCCGGACGCCGTCCCGCCCGGCGCCGTGCCGCCGCCGGAGCCGCAACCGGCCATGGCCATGACCACCAGGCTCAGGCCGGCGGCCACCGCCGTCAGCGGACGTGTGGTTCTGATCATTCGTGTCCTCCGTCGTGGGTGGAGCGGTACCGAGTACGGCGCCCAGTGGACGGCATCGCGGATAACCAGGCCGTAACGTCGGCGGCGCTGGTTATCCGCTGGTTATGCCGATAGCGCCACGCTGAACGGGCACCGCACCGGGGCGCAGACGAGGAGAAGGGCGGAAAGCGGATGGTTCGGGTGATGGTCGTGGAGGACGAACCAGAGCTCGCCGGTGCGCTCTGCGAGGCGTTGACACGCGAGTCGTTCGCGGTCGACGTGGCCTACGACGGCGACGAGGCGCTGGAGAAATGCGCCGCTCACGACTACGACGTCGTCGTCCTGGACCGGGACCTGCCCGTCGTGCACGGCGATGACGTCTGCCGCGCGATCGTGGCGACCCAACGATCGACGCGGGTCCTGATGCTCACCGCCGCCTCGGCGATCCGCGCCCGGGTCGAAGGGCTCGCGATCGGCGCCGACGACTACCTCGTGAAGCCGTTCGCGCTGGCCGAGTTGTCTGCCCGCGTGCACGCTCTCGCCCGCCGCACCGCGCCGGCCGCCGCTCCGATTCTCGAACGCGCCGGCCTACGCGTAGACCAAGCCAGCCGGACCGTCACCCGAGACGGCCGCTCCGTCATTCTGACGAACAAGGAGTACGCGGTCCTGGTCGAACTGCTCCGCGCCGCCGGCGGCATCCTGTCCGCCGAGCAGCTACTGGAGAAGGTCTGGGACGAGAACATCGACCCCTTCACCAACACCGTCCGCATGACGGTGATGAAACTGCGCCGCAAGCTCGGCACACCTCAACTGATCGAAACGCTGCCGGCAGCCGGATACCGCATACCGTGACTCGTCTGAGCCTGCGCGCCCGTCTCACCGTCCTCTACGGCGCACTGTCCATCCTCGCCGGAGCGGTCATCCTCACGCTGCTCTACCTGGTCGTCCAGGCCCGCCTCGACGCCGAGCTCACCGGGGACTCCGACTCCCGCATCGCCGCTCTTCGACAGCGGGCCGGCCAGGCAAACGAAGCGACGATCACCACGCCCAACGGGAGCCGGATCAGCCTCGACGACCTCACCGAGCAGATCAGAGGCAACGAGGAAAAGATCAGGAACGCAGCCCTCGACACACTGCTCGTTCGGGGCAGCGGCATCGTCCTCGCCATCGGCCTCGCCACCGCGGGCACCGGCTGGATCATCGCCGGCCGCGGCCTGCGACCACTCCATGCCATCACCGTCACCGCCGAGCAGATCGCACGGTCCACCGGCCCGCACCGCGACCTCAGCCGGCGGATCGCGCTGACCGGACACAGCGACGACATCAGACGGCTGGCCGATGCCTTCGACGCCATGCTCGAAACCCTCGACCACGCCTTCGACGGCCAGCGCCGCTTCGTCGCGAGCGCCTCCCACGAACTTCGCACCCCGCTCGCACTGGAACGAGCCGTGATCGAGCTCGAAGCGACCAAACCGGCCGCTCACCCCGACACCGTCCACTTCGCCGACCGTCTGCTGGCCATCAACACCAGGAACACCGACCTCGTCGACCGGCTCCTGACCCTCGCCGACGGAGGTAACGAGCTCACCGAATCGGTCACCGTCGATCTCGCCGGCGTCACGGCCGACGTTCTCGCCCAGACCAGCACGGACACCCCGACCAGCGCCCGGATCACCGCCGGTCTGGTTACCGCTCCGGTGCTCGGCGATCCCATCCTGCTCCACCAGCTCGTCCGCAACCTGGTCGAGAACGCGGCCAACCACAACGTGCCGGGTGGCTGGATCAAAATCGCCACCGGCACCGGACCGACGTACCTGGCCATCGCGAACAGCGGCCCGCTACTGCTCCCCCAGGACGTGAACGGACTCTTCGAACCCTTCCGGCGCGGCCGACCCGACCGAACACGTGGCACAGGCCGCCGCGGGTTCGGCCTCGGCCTCACGATCGTCAAGGCCATCGCCGACAGCCATCACGCGCAGATCACCGCTCTCCCCAGACAGGACGGCGGACTGGACCTGCGCATCACATTCCCGGCAGCGCCCTCACCCCGGTGACGACCCAGCCGGGACAACTCCATGATCCTCCGATGCCCCGAACGTCTACGCGGTTGGTCACCTCGCCATGTTCACCATGCCCGCACATCCGACCGCGACAGCACCACCTTCACCACCCGCCTCGACGGCACGGCAGCTTCAGGACGCTTCGCCCCTCAAGCCGTGCTCACTACATTAAGTAGCAAGACAGTTGAGGAGCACGAGGGGACTTGAATCACCCACAAGCCTCTTACCTGCACAAACGCGATATCACCGCGCGACACGCAAACGGCCGAGGGCTGTCGGCCGACGGCTTTCGTCGAACGTTTCGGATCTTCGTACGCGGTGCGGGGTGCGACGGGCCCGGCGAGCACGGCTGTCACGGCCGCGCGCAGGCGGTCGCGCGGCGCGGCCCGCACCGCGACCTGATGCAGGCACGCTGCATGTCCAGCGATCGGTGCAGCGGGAGAACGGCATGCTTCGAATCGCCCAGCCGAAGACCCGAGGATCACGCCGGCCGCTGCCGGTCCCCTCTCTCGCGCTCGGCGCACCGCATCGACAGCGGAGCAGGCAGGCGAAGGAGCGGATCGACGCCGGCGAGCACTGGTGGGAGAACGGACTCGTCTTCGCGTCGACCGTCGGCACGCTGATGGAACCGAGGAACGTCACGCGGCGCGTCGAGCAGCTCCGCGACCGGGCGGGCCTCCCGTGGCTACAGCTGTACGATCTTCGTCACGCCTGCGCCACCTTCCTCCTGGCCGCCGGCGTCGAGCCCCGGACGATGCTGGAGATCCTCGGGCACACGACGTCCCGGATGACGATGGAGCGCTACGGCCACGCTCTCCCCGAGCGTCTGCACGCCGCCGCCCGCGCCATGGACGGCTTCCTGGGCGGGATGGCTGCGGACAAGCCGGACGGAGACCGACACCGAACAGGCTTGGCCACACAGTTGGCTACATAACGATCAACGCCTACCCCGCCAGGTCGGGCGCAGCCCGACACTCGGGGGTCCGGGGGTCGCCCCCCGGGCAGACATCGCGGCTGGTGGCGAAGCTGACCAAAGGTCAGCGAGCAGCCGAATCCAGCGCGTGGAGACGAGGGGACTTGAACCCCTAACCCCTGCCTTGCAAAGGCAGTGCTCTGCCAGTTGAGCTACGCCCCCGTGAGGTCGGCCGCCCAGGCGTCGCCGCCCCGAGTGACCGATGCCCCTCAAGAGTACGGCATGACCACCAGCTCGGGGATGGTCCGGCCGGCCCTTGGCCACTGAGGCCTGACCGTCCAGCGGCCACCGCCGGCGCCACGCCGCCACGGGGCGCTCGCTGTTGTCCACCGGCGGGTCGCCGGCCGCCGTCACCCTGCCCCGCGGACGCGTGGGCGGCGTCGTTCCGCAGTAGTCACACCACGTTCATGGTCACGGGCCGTTCACATGGGTCTTCGTTGTTGGCAGTCGAGGTTTCCCGCCGCGACGCTGCCCACCCACGGTGCGTGTCGGACCAGAGTGCCCCGAATCGGCCGTAGCTCGTGACAAACATGCGGCAATGCGTCATGCTCTCCACAACAAGCGTTGTGAACACATATGGCGGGTCTCGTCGACTTGCCCAGTGGGAGCGTTGTTCCGCCGGTTGGGGCTGTGTCCGGTTAGGGCTGTTCTGCCGGCCACGATGCCCGCCTGAGGGCATCGTGGGCGCGACCCGACAGCGGCGAGAAGCGCGCGCTGTGGATAGCTGTGGAAGGTTCCCCGCCGCTGCCGATGGATTCCCCGGGCAACGTGCACCGCCTGCGGAATCCGTTGACGCATTCCCCGCCGCAGTACTCCTGCGACCCACCGTGACCAATCGCCAGCCGCAAGGACGAGCAGGCTGCTGCGGGACACCTGGCCGGCTTCGGAATCCGCCGCCTTGTCAAAGGCCGTCGGGGACGCGGCATCAAGGCCTCCGCCGCCGCACGATGCCCCCATACGGGCAATGTCAGGGTTTTCTCGGACCAAGGCTGTGGACAACCCGCGAGTGGGGCCGGCCAGGTCCTACCCGGTCCAGCTGAGGTCGATCGCCCCTCCGGCCCCTCTCCCATCCGTAGCCCACGGCCAACTGCTGGCCGGCGGGCGGCGGCGTCCGGCGGACAGCGGACAGCGGACAGCGGACGGCGGACGGCGGACGGCGGACGGCAGCGAGCACCGTCCGGCTGACGCCGACGGCAGCCGGACGACGAACGGGCAGGCGGCGCCAGCGGGTGGCGCGCATGGCTCTCCACCTGAGAGGGCCTCGGGAGCAGTACCGAGCCGAGCTCGCCGTTGGAGTGCGACAGCTTTTGCTGCTAAGCAAACGTCGTACACTCACTCCCCGCACGGGCAGCGTCCAAATCCTCCAGCACACTGCACCTGAGGTCATAGATTCCGGTTGACGGCAAGCAAAATCATTGAGTTTCGCCGACAGAACCCCTGCGAGGCTTGCGCTAGCCGATCCTTCAGATACCCCATCTGGAGACCGTCAACGTTTGACGAAGAGCAAAATAATTAGACAGAACCCAGGCGTGGAATTAGTTCGCGACCATTTCGAACACCGGCCATGGTTATCGACGCCCTTTGACAACTCGCAAAATGAACTGCCATGACCATCCACGGGGTTCGTCGATAGATCGACCGACAACCACCGACGGTTTCTGTAAACGTTTGACGATCAGCAAAATGAAATGACCTTCTCCCGCCAGGGAAATCGATACAGAAGGATGCGGCACGCGCCCACGGTCATCGGTGAATTTTGACGATAAGCAAAGATCGGTAACCATCACCCTGGCGGGCATCCGTCACCTGATCGTCGCCACGATCCGGGCGGTCATCGTCATCGTTTTACGCCAAGCAAGCTTCGCGAACTGTCGCCGTGACGGGATCTCCGGAGCCTGCCGCGCGAGCGAGTGTCGGCCACGACGTTGGTGTGGGCGTCCCGACGGCGGTGCCAGGCACGACGAGCCCGACGGCGGTGCCAGGCACGACGAGCCCGACGGCGTGGCGGGAGGACGGCGCTCGGGGCGGACTCGAGGCAGGCCTGGAGCAGGATCGAGGTGATCCCAGGGCAAGGATCGAGGCCGGCTCGGGGTGGGCTCAGCCTCGGCGCAGCGTCGGGTCGATGAAGACGAGCCTGTCCCGGACCTTTGTCGCCAGCTCCCGGAAGTCGGAGAAGCAGCGCCGCACGGCGCTCTGCGTTCCCCCGACGGCGCCGTCCCCGGCCCGGAGCTCGAACATCGGCTTGCGGGCGTCCTGGGCGAGGGGCATCAGCGCCGCGTAGTTCCTCATCGTCGCGATCTCGAAGGAGCGGTCGCCGTCCGCCGGGGCGGCGGCGGAGCCGAGGACAGAGGTGGTGAACACGCCCGGAATGCGGTCGAGCCACCGCCCGTGACCCTTCGACGGCCGGTCCGCGCGGGCCGGCGGCTCGACCAGGATGTAGCCGATCGGCATCATCAGGCCGCGCGGCGCCGGGATCCGCTCGGGGATCCTCGGCAGGATCGTGCCCTGCCAGGTCACCCGCCAGTCACGCAGGGTCGGTCCGATGTTGCGCAGGCCGCGCAGGGAGAAGAGGTCGGCCGCCAGGGGCATGAGGATCGTGTCGGCCGAGAGCAGCGCCGCGCGGTTGATGGCGCCGAGGTTCGGCCCCACATCGATGATCACTATGTCCGCGCCGGTCTCCCTGGCGCCGTGGTCGATGGCGCGGTGCAGCGCGGTGGTGGTGCGCAGGGCGGCGACGTCCCGGCCCAGGAAGCTGTTGGGCCACGCCGCCGAGAGCCGGTCCTCGAAGCTGGCGAGGTTGACGTCCCCGGGCAGTAGCCACAGGCCGTCCTCGACGGTCACCGGCTCGCTCAGCCGGACGTCCCCGACACCTTCCATGATCGGTTCGATGGCCGTGGCCAGGGTGCCGTTGCCGGGCCTGATCCGGCTGCGGCGCGGGTCGAGCACGGCGGGCCGGGGCGCGGACGACCCGAGGTCCTCGTCCTCTTTCCAGAGGCTGGCGAGCTCGTCCTCGTCCAGGAACTGCGCGGTCAGGTTCGCCTGGGGATCGAGGTCCACGGCGAGCACCCGGTGTCCCATCCGCTGGAACATGTGTGCCAGGTGGTAGGCGAGCGTCGTCTTGCCCACCCCGCCCTTGTTGTTGAACAGCGCCATCGAGATCACGCGCGGACACCCGCGCGGCCGCGCACCCGCCCGCGCCGCAAGGCACCACCGCGGCGGCGTGACCCGGTCGGAGCGACACGGTCACGGCGATCCGGGCAGCCGGCCGCAACGCTCACGAACCGTTCCGTCTGCTCCACACCCGGACATTCTGGATCACGCTGATATCGCCGCGCCGGGCGGGCCGGCGCGATCCGGGTGGGACCAGAGGATGGGATCAGGTCCAGGGGCCCAGCGGCGGCCAGGCCGGATCGCCGGCGTCCCGGCCGGTCAGCCAGCGCAACGCCGGCAGCGTCGGGACGTCCACCCGGACGACTTGCGGGCCCCGCCCCACGGCGCGCGACGGCCGGTCCCCGGGGGTCAGCAGGACGGTGACCTCGGCGGGCAGCCGTTCGGGCAGCAGCCGCGTGCTCCACGCCCACTCCGCCTCGACGTAGGCGGGGCTGAGGTCGTCCCACTCCGGGCCGCCGCGATCGGTCAGCGCGAGGTCGACGAGGTGGATCTCGGCCTCACGCCACCGCAGGAACACCAGGTCCGCCACACTCGTCGCGCCGCGCGCCGCGGTCAGCCCCAGGCCCCCGCGCCAGACGTCGACGTGGGTGCCGTCCCAGGCTCGTTCGAGCCGGGCCACCGCGCCGGCGAGGTCGGCGAGCAGCAGGTCGGCCGGTTGGTAGGCGCCCGCCTCGATTCCGCCGTCGCGCTGCGTCAGGCCGCCCGGGTACTGCGCCACGACCCGTCCTTCGGCGGCCGCCCCGAACATCCCGGTGTGGCTGTCGGCGTTCCTCGCCAGGTGGGTGACGAGGTGGCCGACGGTCCAGCCGGGCAGCAGGGACGGGCGGCGGGCGGTCGTGTCGTCGACGCGGGCGACGGCTTCGAGCAGCCTGGCGTGCGACCGCGCGCAGCCCAGCAGGATGTCGAGCGGCACGGCGGACGGTGTGTACTCCGGTCCCGGCAGCGGGCTCGGCGCCGCCAACCGCCGCGGCGATGGCGATGGCGGCGACGAGACCGGTGGGACCGGCGAGAGCGACGGTGAGCCCGAACGAGGCCCGGCGTGGGCATCCATATATCCAGAGTGCTCCTCCACGCACCGCCGGCGCCACTTCGCCGCGCGCCGGCGGGTAACCGGTCTGCCGCGCGGCGCCACAACATTGCCGCCGCATAGCGGCACGGATCGGCGCGTCCGCCGGCAAACATGCTCAGCACGACGCGAATCAACGACGGAGAGCGCTGATGGATACCGATTCCGCAGGGTCATCCAGTCTTTACAAGGGGATCCCTTGTCGCACGTCAATCGGGCTGTCACGCTGACCCGGCGCCGACAATGCCGTCGAGCCTGTCCACACCGATGAGCTCACGGAGAAGTCGTGAACAGTGGCGAGGCCAACGCGGTGGTGATCCCGGCCGCCGACGACCACGATGCGCCCGCGCCCGCGTCCCCGCCCGCCGTATCCGCCGCACCCTCGACACCCGCCATCGAGCTCGTCGGTGTCGCGAAGGAATACAGCTCGCGCGCCGGCCTGGTGGGCGCGGTCTCGCGGGTGGATCTCAGCATCGAGCAGGGCGAGTTCTTCTCGCTGCTCGGCCCATCCGGCTGCGGCAAGACCACCACTCTGAGGATGATCGCCGGATTCGAGGAACCGACCCGCGGGCGCATCCTGCTCCACGGCCGCGACGTCACCGCCGTCCCACCCAATCGGCGCGATGTGAACCTCGTCTTCCAGAGCTACGCGCTCTTCCCACACCTGGATGTCGCCTCGAACGTGGCCTTCGGGCTGCGGCGCCGCGGGATCCGCGGCCAGGAGCTGCGCAGGCGGGTCGGCGAGATGCTCGAGCTCGTCGAGCTGTCCGGGCTCGCCGACCGGCGGCCCCGGGCGCTCTCCGGCGGCCAGCAGCAACGGGTCGCGCTCGCCAGGGCGCTGGTGAACCGGCCGCGGGCCCTGCTGCTGGACGAACCGCTCGGGGCCCTCGATCTGAAACTGCGCCAGACGATGCAGATCGAGCTCAAGCGAATACAGCGCGAGGTCGGCATCACGTTCGTGTACGTGACACACGACCAGAGCGAGGCGCTCACGATGTCGGACCGGATAGCGGTGATGAACCGGGGGCGCGTCGAGCAGCTCGCCGCCCCCCGGGAGATCTACGAAAGGCCTGGCACCCGGTTCGTGGCCGGATTCATCGGCACGTCGAACCTGCTGCGCCGATCGGTGCGGTCCGTCGATCTGGCCGGCGTGGACGGAACTCCCGTGGCGGTTCTCGACTCCGCCGCCGAAGAACGCCTGGTGGTTCCGCTCCGGCCGGAGCTCGGCCGGCCAGCGACCGGATCCGAGTTGGAGATGACCGTCCGGCCGGAGAAAATCACCCTGGGTGTGACACGCCCCGACGGAACGTGCTGTGCGCTGCACGGGCGGGTCACCGAGGTCGTCTATCTGGGCACGTACACGACATACACGGTGTTGACGCACGGTGGATCCGAGATCACGGTTTTCTGGCAGAACAGCGCCGACGCGACGAACATCGCAGACCGGGGCGACGAGGTGTGGCTGTCGTGGCTGCCGACGCATTCCTTCGCCCTCGCACCGAGCGCCCTCGCACCGAGCACCCACGCAAAGAGCACCCCGCCGAGCGCCCTTGCACCGAGTGGCTCCCCGCGGGAAGACCAGAACCACACGGAGGGATTCGCATCGTGACCAGCAATGACCGGCAGGGAATTCCCGCGGCACCGGGGGCGTCGCACGGGGCGGTTCCCGACCCGGCGCTGCTGCGCGGCCTGACCAGACGTCGTTTCGACCGACGGGACCTCCTGCGTCTCACCGGGGCGGCCGGTAGCGCCGCGCTCCTGGCCGCCTGTGGGGTCAAGGGCGAGGCCGGTGATTCGGCGCAGGCCGCCGACGTCGCCGGCTACTGGGCGGGCAAGGCGAAGGCGGGAACGCTCGACTTCGCGAACTGGCCGCTCTACATGGATGTCGGTAGCACCGACGCGGTGCATCCCTCGCTCGACCTGTTCACCCAGGAGACGGGCATCAAGGTCACCTACCGCGAGGTGATCCAGGAGAACGAGTCCTTCTTCGCCCAGATCCGGCCCAGCCTCGCCGAGAACCAGCCCATCGGGTACGACCTGATGGTCCTGACCAACGGCATCACCCTCAGCCGGGTCATCCAGCTCGGCTACCTCGCCCCGCTCGACCACAAGAGGCTGCCCACCTTCGCCGCCAACGCCGACCCGAGCGTCAAGGATCCCGCGTACGACCCGGGAAACCAGTTCACCGTGGCCTGGCAGTCCGGTATCACCGGCATCGCCTACGACCCGGAGAAGACCGGCCGGGAGATCACCAGTTTCGCCGACCTCATGGACCCCGCCTTCGCCGGCAAGGTCGGGATGTTCGGTGAGAACCAGGAGCTGCCGAACCTGGCGCTGCTCGGCATCGGCGTCGCCCCGGCCGACTCCGCTCCGGAGGACTGGCGGCGCGCGGCCGACAAACTGATCGAGCAGCGCGACGCCGGAATCGTCCGCAAGTACTACGACCAGAGCTACATCGACTCGCTCGCCGGCGGCGACCTGTGGATCTCGATGGCGTGGTCGGGGGACGTCTACCAGCAGCTCGCGGCCGGGACGAAGCTGAAGTTCGTGGTGCCGGAGGAAGGCGGTCTGATCTGGACCGACAGCATGTGCATCCCGAGGACCGCGGCGCACCCGGTGGACGCCCTCGCCTACATGGACTTCGTGTACCGGCCCGGCGTCGCCGGGATGCTGGCCGAGTACATCAACTACATAACGCCGGTGCCGGCCGCCCGTGACCACGTCTCCCCCGAGCTGGCCGAATCCACGCTGCTGTTCCCGACCCGCGCGGAGCTCGACCGTGTGCACCGCTTCCGGGTGCTGACGACGGAGGAGGAGACCGAGTGGAACAAGATCTTCCAGCCGGTCTACCAGTCCTAGCGGGCAGCCCCCGCGGCGCGCACGGCCGGGCGGGCACTGACGACCCAGGCAGCACTGACGACCCAGGCAGTGCTGACGATCCAGGTGGCACCCGCGGCACCCGCGGCGCCGGCGCGGAGGTGTCGCGGCGCCCGCGGTGGCGGGTGTCGACGCCGTATCTGCTGGTGCTGCCCGGTGGCCTGTGGCTGGCCGCCTTCTTCGTGATCCCGATGCTGGTCATGCTGTCCATCTCGGTGCAGACCGGCAATGTCGTCGACGGGTTCCGCCAGACGTTCAACATCTCGGTCTACTGGGACGCCATCAGCACCTACGACGTACAGTTCGTGCGCTCGTTCGTCTACGGCGGGCTCGCCACCCTGGCCACGATCCTGCTCGCCTACCCGATGGCGTACTGGATCGCGTTCCACGCCGACGAGCGGAAGTCGACCTACCTGTTCCTGGTGCTCCTGCCGTTCTTCGTCTCCTTCGTCATCCGGACGGTCTCCTGGCGCTTCCTGCTCGCCGACGACGGCATCGTGCTCGGCAACCTGAAGGACGCCGGGCTCCTCCCGGAGAACTTCCACGTCCTGGCGACGTCGTTCGCGGTGGTGGCCGGCCTGACCTACAACTTCTTCCCGTTCATGCTGCTCCCTGTCTACGTCGCCCTGGAGCGGGTCGATCCGCGCCTGCTGGAGGCCGCGGCCGACCTCTACGCGTCCCGAACGCGGGCGCTCGGGAGAGTCGTCCTGCCACTCTCGCTGCCCGGGGTGTTCGCCGGCTGCCTGCTGACGTTCGTCCCGGCGACGTCGGACTTCGTGAACTCGTTCATCCTCGGCGGCACCGACACCACGATGATCGGGAACATCATCCAGACCACCTACCTCACGAACGCGGACTATCCGCTGGCGTCGGCGCTGTCCTTCATCCTGATGGCGGTGCTGCTGATCGGGATCTTCCTGTACGCGCGCGTTCTCGGCACCCGTGACGTGCTGGAGATGAGCACCCGGTGAGCGTGGGCACGCACCCCACCGCGAGGCGGACCGGCCGCGGCGAGAAGGCCCTGCGGGTCTACACGTGGCTCATTCTGGCCTGGTTTACCCTGCCCATCGCGACGATGATCGCCTTCAGCTTCAACGACCGGGTCGGAAAACGGAACAACACCTGGAACGGCTTCACCGTGAAATGGTGGGGCCAGCTGTTCGCGATCCCGGACCTGACGACGGCCCTGCAGAACTCGCTCAGTATCGCGCTCTTCTCCACCGCGATCGCGACCGTGCTGGGAACGATGATCGGGATCGCGCTGGGAAAGCACCGATTCCGCGGCCGGGCCGGTGTGGAACTCCTGCTGTTCTCCAGCATCTCCGCGCCCGAGGTGGTGCTCGGCGCATCCCTGCTCTCCCTGTTCATCACCCTCGGGGTGCCGCGGGGCTATCTGACCATCCTCATCGCGCACGCGATGTTCAACATCTCCTACGTGGCGGTGGTCGTGCGCGCGCGGCTCGCCGGATTCGACACGTCCGTCGAGGAGGCCGCCCGCGACCTCGGCGCGGGCCCGTGGACGACCTTCCGCCTGGTCACCCTGCCGATGATCGCGCCGGGCGTGCTGAGCGCCGCGCTGCTGGCGTTCGCACTGTCGATCGACGAGTATGTGATCACGACATTCAACGCGGGAAGCACGCTCACCTTCCCGCTGTGGGTGTTCGGCGCGACCCGGGCGGGTGTGCCGCCCCAGGTGAACGTGCTGGCCACCATCATCTTCATCGGTGGCGTAACGCTCGCGCTACTCAACGCGGTGGTGCTGCGCCGCCGCCGGACCTGATGGCGCGCTCCCGCGTCCGCGCGGGCCCGCGCGGACGGACAGGCAGGCACGACCTGCCAGCCGGCGGCTAGGCGCGGCTGGCAGGTGGGCGCGGCCGGCGACCGGGCACGCCCACTCGCCGGCCGGGCCGGTTGGCTTCGGTCAGCGGTTCCCCGCCGCGGACGTCGCCTCGCGCCACAGGTCGATCTCGTCCTTGTTCCTGCGGCGACGGGCGGCGGTGAGGAGTGCGCCGGCGCTCGCCACGAGGGCGACGACAGTGAACTTGCGCATACCGACTCCCCTTCGTCGACTGCCTTCGCCAGCCACCGTATCTCGGCGGGATGGCCCCCGCCCCCGACGATCGTGATCCGGTCACGACCGGATCACACCCCCGGCGCCGGGACTCGGCGCGGTGCCGGCCGGCCGGCCGGAGCACGGGATCAGCGCCGGCAACCACGCATCGGCGGCCGGTGGCCGTGTATCCGTGGCTGGTGGCCGCGGGTCAGCGCTGGTAGGTCGCCCGCAGCACGGCCCGCGCCAGGGTGTGGAAGGTCAGGTTGAACCCGACGACCGCGGGCGCCACGGTCGCGTCGATCTCCAGCTTCGGGACGTCCACGGCGTGGACGACGAAGACGTACCGGTGCGGCCGGTCTCCCTCGGGGGGCGCCGCGCCGCCGTAGTTCGCCGTGCCCCAGTCGTTACGGACGTGGTACGCCCCGGCCGGCAACCCGGAGAGGTCACCACTTCCGGCGCCCCGAGCCAGCTCCGTCACGCTGGCCGGCACGTCGACGAGCACCCAGTGCCAGAACCCGCTCCCGGTCGGGGCATCCGGGTCGAAGCAGGTGACGGCGAAGCTCTCGGTCTGCGCGGGGAAACCCGTCCAGGACAGGTGCGGCGACAGGTCCGCGCCGCCGGCGCCGCTGAACACCTGGTCCAGGCCAAGCGGGCTGCCGTCGGTCAGGTCGTCGCTGCTCAGCGAGAACGACGGCAGCGGGGGCAGCAGGTCGAGCGGATCCGGTGCGGTGTTGCGGTCCAGCAGGGACATCGGTCGATCCTCTCGTACACGTTGGAAGACACTGGCGAGACAGAGCCGACATCCGTCGGCTCTGCGCTTCCCCGCGATGAAACATCAGCGCGCCGGTACGTGTGGAGACGGGTCATGAAGCTGGTCACCGCGATCGTGCGGCCCCACCGCGTCGACGACGTGCGGGCGGCCCTGACAACCTATGGTGTGCACGGGATGACCGTCAGCCAGGTAACCGGATTCGGGCTGGAAATGTGGCGCACCCAGACCTACCGCGGCAACGCCTTCCATGACGAGTCAACCAGCAACATCCGGCTGGAGCTGGTGGTGGCGGACTCCGACGCGCCCGACGTGGTGAACGTGATCCGGCGAGCGGCGGCGTCGACGTCCAGCGGGGCCGGAAAGATCTGGGTGCTCCCGGTGGAGGGCCTGGCCCGGATCCGGACCGGCGAGCGGGGCGCCGACGCGCTGTGAGGTCCCCGGCCAGGACTCGGACATCCCGCCCCAAGACCGGGCGCAATGTGTGCATTGGGACAATCCGGGAGCTTTTCGGCTTATGTTGTGTCGCCGGGGCGACATCAGACCCACCGAGCGGATACGGTGGACAGGTTCCGGCGGGTGTCTCCCACTGAATCCCCCCGTATCAGTGGGCCGCCCGCCGGAACCCAGAACATCCCCGGGGCCACGGCCAGACCGCTTCGCGGTGGCCGCACCCGCCTCCCGCCGCGGACCTCGCGGGCCACGCGGCGGATCTCCACCTCACACTTCCGAGCTCCCGGTCAGCGTTCCCGGTCGTTCCCGGATGCTCCCGCTCAGCGAGCGGTACCGAGGAACTCAGCGGTGCCGAGGAGCGGAGTGCCGCCCGCCACCGCCGCGCCGCCCGGCCGGGCCACGCTCCTCCTGGATCGGGGCCTCGCCCTCCCGCGGCCGAGCATCCTGGAATCCCTCGGTGTCGTAGCCGTGCCCGCCGTGCCCGGTCGCACCCGCCGTGCCCACACGGGGCTGGTCGTAACGTCCGTCGTCGTAGCGGCTCTCCGGCTGCCACCCGTCCGCGTTGCGGTACCCGTCCGCGCTCTGGTACACGTCCACGGGCTGGTACCCGCCCTGATACCCACCAGCGGGCTGGTAGCCGCCCGCGGCCTCGTAGCCGCCCGCGCTCTCGTAGCCGCCCGCGAACCCCGCGCCCGGAGCCCGGTCGTGCTCCCGGACCGGGCCGTCCACCCAGGCCGGACCATGGCCGGCGGCGGGCCCGGCGGGCCCGGTACCCGCGGCATTAGTGGCGTCGGGGGATCCGGCGGCGTCCCCTGTCGTCGTCTTCTTCCGGCGGGCGCGCAGGTACTCGATCAGGACCGGGACCACCGAGATCAACACGATGAGGAT